>JABSSV010000046.1 GCA_013213875.1 Lysobacterales bacterium | reverse complement strand
GGTACGCGCGGTCTACCTTGAGGCCAAACCGCATATTGAAATCGTGCTGGAAGCATCCGCCAACCTGCTGGATGTGCGCGATGCAGCCGACGCGATCGTGCTGGACAGCGAACAGACCTTCTCCGAGGCCGGCGCCCTGGCAGACGCGGTCAGCAACCTGCCGCGCACCCGCACCTGGCCGTCGACGCAGGCCAGCACCTTGGGCCTGGTTGCCCTGATCGCTCTGCTGTCGGTACTGCTGGGCATGGTGATCATCGGCGCACGCCGGCGTGCAGAGACTGCTTTCAAGAGCAATCGCCGCACCCAGCAAGCCATCGTGCGCCTGCTGGACGAACTCAGCTGCCTGGCTGACGGTGACCTGACCGCCCATGCCACCGTTACGGACGACGTCACCGGTGCCATTGCCGATGCGGTGAACTTTGCCGTGGAGCAGCTCCGGGAGCTGGTTATCAACATTAACGAAACCGCTTCCGCCGTGGCGCAATCTTCTGAGCACACGCGGAAAACCACCTCGCAACTCGCGCAATCGGCCAATGAACAGGCCGGTCAGGTCGCGCGGGCAGCGGAAAAGATTCAGGCCATGTCAGCCGCCTTCGGCACCATGGCCGAACGCTCCAAGGAATCCAGCGAAACAGCGCTTGAGTCGGTGGAAATCGCCCACCTTGGCGCTAACAAGGTGCGGGAAACGATCAGCGGCATGGATACGATCCGTGAGCAGATTCAGGAAACATCGAAGCGCATCAAGCGTCTCGGTGAATCCACCCAGGAAATCGGTGACATCGTGAGCCTGATTAACGATATCGCCGAACAGACCAATGTGCTGGCCCTGAACGCAGCCATTCAGGCGGCGTCTGCCGGCGGCAGCGGCCAGGGTTTCGCGGTGGTTGCCGACGAGGTCCAACAGCTGGCCGAGAGTGCTACCAATGCAACGAAACGCATCTCCGGTCTGGTACAAACCATTCAGGTGGATACGGCAGAAGCCGTTAAGTCCACGGAGACCACCACATCGGAAGTGGTCAACGGCGCGCACCTCGCGCAGGATGCCGGCGTCGCCTTGGTACAGACGGAACAGGCCAGTACTGCCCTATCCAGCCTGATTAAGGACATTTCAGACGAAGCGCAGACCCATTCAGACCAGGCACGCCGCATCACAGAATTGATGGACGGTATTCGCAACGTATCGGTCAAATCATCCAAGGGCACGTCCCTGACGGCCGAATCCGTGGCTGAACTGGCGGAACTGGTGCTTCAACTCCAGCGCTCCGTGTCAGACTTCAAACTGCCTGGCAGTGATGAAAGTGAATTCGAAGACCTGCCAGAAAGCACCGAGTTTTCGAAAGAAGAAGCGGCTCAGGAATCTGAACAACAAACGGGCGCCCGCTAATGAGGCAACCCGCGTCAGCTTTTAATAGGGGGAAAGCGGCACCATGGTAAGCACGGGATCGCTCACATCCACGGCAGTAGGCTGGGTTCGCGAGGACCTGAATCGCAATCTGGAGCGCTTGCAACTACAGATCGAGCACGTCGCCAATGCCCCAGCCGCCACCGGCACGGTGCTGAACGAGGTGCTCAAGCTCCTCAATGAAATGACCGGCACCTTCGATACGCTGGCGCTCGACAGCGCCAAGCAAATCAGCGACGGCATGCATAAGCTACTGCAGAAAGTGGCCGATGGAGAGCTACCGGACCGGGATCGGGAAACAGTGAGCGCCATACTCGCCGAGTCACTGGTGGTCCTGCCCG
>JABSSV010000045.1 GCA_013213875.1 Lysobacterales bacterium | reverse complement strand
TCAAGGAAAGCCAGGAACTGAACGTTCGCTTCCACCGCATCGACCAGGCCATCGCCTCGGCGGCCATGTTCCTGGTCAAGCACGTTCGCGTGGACGCTATCGTGGCGCTGCCCGAGTCGGGCTCCACGGCCCAGTGGCTGTCACGGGTGCGCACACCCGCGCCGATCTATGGGCTGTCCCCGGACCCCTCCAGCCGAAGACGCATGACTCTGTATCGGGGTGTCTGCCCCATTGCCCACCTGCCGGTCGGCAAGAAATGGACAAGGTGCTGAAGAATGCGATTGCCATGCTGCTGGATCAGGGGCTGCTTAAGCCGGGGGACCGGGTACTGCTGACCATGGGTGATCGTCTGAGTAATCAGGGCGGTACCAACACCATGCGCCTGATTCAGGTCAGCGAGGCGGGCTTTGCGGAAAATCAGATCGATCTTGATCTGGGCTAGACATTCTTACTGCCGTGGCGTTGCGGCGCGGAACCCCCTAGAATTCACAGGTTCCGGGGGAGGATCCATGGCCCGCTCTTACAGCGGCGTGTGAGGCCTGAAACCCTGCCAGCCAAGTGGCCTGCATGAGCGACAACATCAAAGAAAGCGCCCTTGATTATCATCGGCGTCCCACGCCGGGAAAAATCAAGGTCACGCCCACGAAAGCTCTGACCACCGCCAAAGATCTGGCGCTGGCCTACTCACCGGGTGTTGCGGCTGCGAGCGAGCTGATTGCCGAGCAGCCGGCAGAGGTAAGTAACCTGACCGCGCGCGCCAACCTGGTGGCGGTGATCACGAATGGCACGGCCGTCTTGGGTCTGGGTGATATCGGACCGCTGGCATCCAAGCCGGTCATGGAAGGCAAGGGCGTGCTGTTCAAGAAATTTGCCGATATCGATGTGTTTGATATCGAAATTAACGAGCGCGACCCGGCCAAGCTGGTGGACATCATCGCATCGCTGGAGCCGACCTTCGGCGGCATGAATCTGGAAGACATCAAGGCACCGGAATGCTTCCATGTGGAAGAGGCGTTGCGTGAGCGGCTTTCCATCCCGGTATTTCACGACGATCAGCATGGGACCGCCATTATTTGCGCCGCTGCGGTAACTAACGCGCTGGCGGTGGTCGGTAAGTCACTGAAAGACGTTCGTCTCACCGCCTCCGGTGCGGGCGCAGCCGGTATGGCCTGCCTTGATTTGCTGGTCAAACTCGGTTTGAAGAAAGAGAACGTGCTGGTCTGCGACCGCGAGGGCGTAATCTACGAAGGCCGTATGGATTACATGGATGATCGCAAGGCGGGCTACGCCCGGGCCACCGACAAGCGCAGCCTGGCTGATGCGGTGGAGCACGCCGATGTGTTTCTTGGTGTCTCAGTAGGTGGGGTGCTCAGCGGTGAGATGGTCAAGACCATGGCCGATCGCCCCATCATCCTGGCGCTGGCCAATCCGGACCCGGAAATCATGCCGGAAGAGGCGCTGGCCGCCTGTCCCGATGCGATCATTGCCACCGGTCGCTCTGACTATCCGAATCAGGTAAACAACGTACTCTGTTTCCCCTACATTTTTCGCGGGGCGCTGGATGTGGGTGCGACTTCGATTAATGACGAAATGCAAATGGCCTGCGTGAATGCGCTGGCGGAGCTGGCACGACTGGAGGTTGCCGAGGTGAGCGCCGCTGCCTACGGTGACGAGCCACTTCAGTTTGGTCCGGATTACCTGATTCCCAAACCCTTTGATCCACGCCTGCTCCTGTTTCTGGCGCCGGCGGTCGCGGAGGCTGCCATGCGCAGCGGCGTGGCCACGCGCACCATCGATCTGGAGGACTATCGTGAACGGCTGGCGCAGTTCCTGTCCCGTACCGGTCTGCTCATGAAACCGGTCTTTGATGCGGCGCGGCGTAATCCGAAGCGCGTCGCCTTCGCCGAGGGTGAGGAGGAAGTTATTCTGCGTGCCGTGCAGGTGATTTGTGATGACCAGCTGGCCAAGCCCATATTGATCGGGCGTCCGTCAGTGATTCAGCAGCGTATCGAAAAACTGGGTCTGCGCCTGAAGGCCGGCGAGGACTTTGAGATCACCAACCCGGAGTCCGATCCACGCTTTTACGATTACTGGACCACCTATCACAAGCTGATGGAACGCAAGGGCGTTTCGCCCGATGCGGCCAAGGCGCTGGTACGCACCAGAAACAGCATTATCGGCGCCATCATGGTTCATCGGGAAGAAGCTGATGCGTTGCTGGCCGGCGTGGTCGGTCGCTTTCAGGACAAGCTCAACCGCGTGCTGGATGTGATCGGCAAGCGACCCGGTGGCAAAACGGTGGGTACGCTGGGCGTTGCCACGACCGATACGGGCGCCTATTTTGTCTGCGACACGCACGTTAATGCAGATCCCACTGCGGAGCAGATCGCAGAGCTCACGCTGATGGCAGCGCAGTCCGTGCGCATGTTCGGGATCAAGCCCCGGGTAGCGCTGCTGTCTCATTCAAGCTTCGGTACCCACGACAACCCCAGCGCCATTAAAATGCGCCGTGCCCTGGAGCTGATTTTGGCTGAAGAGCCATCGCTGGAGGTGGAGGGCGAAATGCCAGCCGATATGGCTCTTGATCCGGCCTATCGGCAGCGGGTGTTTCCGAACTCGCGGCTTACCGGCGTGGCCAATCTGCTGGTCATGCCGGGCCTGGATGCAGCCCATATCTCGTTTAATCTGGCGCGCCTGGCGGGCGATGCAGTGACCGTCGGCCCCATCCTGTTGGGCATGGCGCGCTCGGTACATATACTGACGCCTTCCGCCACCGCGCGGCGGATTGTAAATATGACAGCCATCGCTGCCGTGCATGCGCAGCGGGTTGAGGATGAAGGACGGAAACAGTCATCATGAGTGCCAATATGAAACTGGTCGGCCGGCATAACGTGCCGGATCTCGATCCCCATGAGACCACCGAGTGGCTGGAAGCGCTGCAGGCGGTGATTGAGCGTGACGGTCCGGAGCGGGCCCATCACCTGCTGGAACATCTGGTGGACTTCACCCGGCGTTCCGGTGGGCACCTGCCCTACGACGCCACCACCGCGTATGTGAACACAATTCCCCCGCAGCTCGAAGCGCGCGGTGATGGCGACAACGAACTGGAATGGCGAATTCGCTCCATTATTCGCTGGAATGCCATGGCCACGGTGGTGCGCGCCGGCAAGCGCGGCGGTGATTTGGGCGGCCATATTGCCAGCTTTGCCTCGGCGGCAACGCTCTATGATGTGGGTTTCAACCACTTCTTCCGCGGCAATGATCACCCGGGCGGTGGTGATCTGGTCTATATCCAGGGTCATTCGTCCCCGGGCATTTACGCTCGTGCGTTCCTGGAGGGCCGTATTTCAGCGGAACGGCTGGATCGTTTCCGTCAGGAGGTCGATGGTGATGGCCTGAGTTCTTATCCGCATCCCTGGCTCATGCCTGATTTCTGGCAGCTGCCTACGGTCTCCATGGGCCTGGGGCCCATCATGGCCATCTACCAGGCGCGTTTTTTGAAGTATCTGCACAACCGGGGCATTGCCGACACGGCCGATCGGAAGGTCTGGTGCTTTTTGGGTGATGGTGAGACGGACGAGCCGGAATCACTGGGTGCCATCTCCCTGGCCGGTCGGGAGGGTCTCGACAATCTGATCTTCGTTATCAACTGCAATCTGCAGCGCCTGGACGGGCCGGTGCGCGGCAACGGCAAAATCATTCAGGAGCTGGAAGGCATCTTCCGCGGCGCCGGCTGGAACGTACTGAAGGTGATCTGGGGCTCCTACTGGGATCCGCTGCTGGCCAAGGACAAGGATGGCTGGCTGCGCAAGCGCATGGAAGAGGCCGTGGATGGCGAGTATCAGAATTACAAGGCCAAAGGCGGCGCCTACACGCGTGAGCATTTCTTCGGCAAGTATCCCGAGCTCAAGGAAATGGTCGCCAGCATGTCCGACAAGGACATCTGGCGCCTGAATCGCGGCGGTCATGATCCGCATAAAATCTACGCGGCCTACCATGCGGCCTGTGCGCATCAGGGTCAGCCTACCGTGGTGCTGGCCAAGACCGTTAAAGGTTATGGCATGGGCCCCAGCGGTGAGGCGCAGAATATTACGCACCAGCAGAAAAAGATGGATACGGAGTCGATTCGTCTGTTCCGTGACCGCTTCAACGTACCGGTGCCGGATGAGGATCTGGATCAGGTGCCCTATTACCACCCGGGTGCTGACAGCCCCGAGGTGCAATACATGCTCGAGCGTCGACAGGCCCTGGGCGGCCCCCTGCCAGAGCGTCGTCACGCCGCGCAGGCGCTGGCCGTCCCCAGCCTGGAGGACTTCCAGTCTTTGCTGGGCGATACGGGCGAGCGCGAAATCTCCAGCACCATGGCCTTTGTCCGGGCGCTGGCGATCATGCTTCGAAACCCTGACATTAAAGAGCGCATCGTGCCCATCGTGGCGGATGAAGCGCGCACCTTTGGCATGGAGGGCATGTTCCGACAGCTGGGGATTTACTCCTCCACCGGTCAGCTCTATGAGCCGGTCGATTCGGATCAGCTTATGTTCTACAAGGAAGATCAGGGTGGCCAGATCCTGCAGGAAGGCATCACCGAGGCCGGCGCCATGTCATCCTGGATCGCCGCGGCCACCAGCTACGCGGGTAGCGGTCAGCCCATGATCCCCTTCTTTATCTACTACTCCATGTTCGGCTTCCAGCGCATCGGTGACCTGGCCTGGGCCGCCGGTGACCTGCGCGCGCGGGGCTTTTTGCTGGGGGGGACTTCAGGGCGCACCACGCTCAATGGCGAAGGCTTGCAGCATGAGGATGGGCACAGCCACATGATTTCGGCCGTGGTGCCCAACTGCATCAGCTACGACCCGACCTTCAGCTATGAAGTGGCGGTCATTTTGCAGGACGGTCTGCGCCGCATGTATGCCGAATGCGAAGATGTTTACTACTACATCACCCTGATGAATGAGAACTACCCGCACCCCGCCATGCCGGAGCAGGCGGAAGAGGGCATTCGCAAGGGCCTCTACCGCCTCCATGCCAGTGCGGCAGAGGGCGCCAAGGTCCAGCTGATGGGCAGCGGCGCAATTCTGCGTGAAGTTATGGCTGCGGCGGAATTGCTGGAAGCCAACTTTGCGGTGAGTGCGGACATCTGGAGCGCGACCAGCTTTACGGAACTGCGCCGCGATGGTGAAGCGGTAGAGCGCGTTAATCGTTTGCAGCCGGATCAATCGCAGACTTCCTGGGTGGAGCAGTGCTTGCAGGGTGCGCCAGGACCGCTGGTGGCGGCCACCGATTATGTGCGCAGCTTTGCGGAACAGATTCGCCCCTGGGTGCCGCAGGATCAGTATTTGGTGCTGGGCACCGATGGCTATGGCCGGTCCGACACGCGGGAGAATCTGCGCCGTCACTTTGAGGTGGACCGCAATTACGTGGCCTACACGGCGCTCTACGGTCTCTACCGGAGCGGTGAGTTTGCTCTCGACGATCTGCTGGCCGCGCGCGAGGCGCTCGGCATTGATGCAGAACGCGACTATCCCCTGAGGGCCTGATCATGGCAGAGCGCATGGAAGTCCGGGTACCGGACATCGGTGATTTTGTGGACGTGCCAGTGATAGAAATTCTGGTACAGCCGGGTGATCAGGTGAGCGCGGAGCAGTCCCTGCTGACGCTGGAAAGTGACAAGGCCACCATGGAGGTGCCGGCACCGACGGCGGGTACCGTCGTGAGCGTAGAGGTGGCACTGAATGGGACCGTCTCCGAGGGCGACCTGGTCGCGGTTCTCGAGCCCCTTGCCACGGCATCGGCTTCGTCGGAAGCCGGCCCCGAAACCGCTTCCGGCGCCACGCAAACCGTTGCGGTCGCAGTGCCGGACATTGGTGACTTCACCGACGTGCCGGTTATCGAGCTGCTGGTAGCCGTTGGCGACATGGTCAGCGCGGAACAGTCGCTGGTGACGCTTGAGAGCGACAAGGCCACCATGGAGGTGCCGGCGCCGGTATCCGGGCGCATTAGCGCCCTGAAGGTGGCTTTAAACGATACCGTGTCCGAGGGGCATAT
>JABSSV010000044.1 GCA_013213875.1 Lysobacterales bacterium | reverse complement strand
GGCGACGAGCCGGCGGGGGAAGGGCCGGAGCCGGTGGCCGTGGCTCAGTCCGAAGGGGCGGCGACCGGCTCCAGTCGGAGTGAGCGCAGCTTGATTGGATTCCAGAGGGATTCCTGCGGATGCAGTTTGATCTCGGTCTCCCCCGGGGCCAGGCTAATGCGGCCGATACGCTGGGTCTCGAAACCCGCCGACTCGTCGCTGGCCTGCAGGGTGATCGGCTGTTCTCCATCGCCGGCGATGAGCAAGAGGCCGGCGGCGTCCTCTGCGACGAGCTCGGCGTAAACATCGAAGGTGCCGGGCTGATCGATTCTGACCCGCCAATCAGCGCGGCTGCGGTAGTCCGTCCAGCCATCCAGATAGGGTGCCGCATCGTCCTCCTGAATCAATTCCAGCGTGCCGCCGTAGCCGGGATTGTGGATGTTCACATCGTTCATGGTCAGTTGCAGCACGCCTTGCTCATCCTGCTTGGGAAGGATTCGGTCAACCGTCAGTTCGCCTTTGATTTTCAGCACAATCACCGTATCAACCGGATCCAGGGCCTGCTCGGGAAGCTCCAGTATCACGCCCGTGGAGGATTTCCTGATGGGAACTTGCTGCTGGAAGTCCGCCAAGAAATAGGCGCCGCTCACCTCACTGCGCAGACCGACCACGCGGAGCAAGCCGTCTGCGGGCCAATCAAACACGTGCAGGTACAACTCCGTTGCGTTGTCATAGGCCTTCTTCGTGGCCCGGCCCCAGGGCAGGCGCACGAAAGGGCTGGCGCTGGTGCCGTAGATCGATGCGGCGTTTACGCGCATCCAGTCGCCCACGGCCTCTAATCGCTCGATGCTGGCCGGTGGTATTTCGCCATTGGCCATGGGGCCGACATTCAGCAGGTAGTTACCGCCCTTGCTGGCCACATCAACCAGATTCCGAATCAGCTGGGTACTGGATTTCCAGTCATCGTCATAGGATTTGTAGCCCCAGGTAGTGTTCATGGTCTGGCAGGCTTCCCAGTCATAGTCCAGACCGGTTGCCGGAATGTGCTGTTCCGGCGTTCGCAGGTCGCCATCGACCCCGTAGAGCAAACGGTTGTTCACAATGATGCCTGGTTGCAGATCCACCAGGCCATCGAACAGGGCGGCCCGTTCCGGCGTCATATCAATCGGCGTGTCCCACCAGAGAATGGAAATCTCCCCGTAATTGGTAAACAGCTCGCGCACCTGCGGCACGGCGATATCACGCAGATAGTCGTCCATGCTGCCCTCCTGAGCGGGATCCCAGCGTCCCTCCCAGGTCGAGCCGCCGGGATGAATCCAGTCCTGGGCCTGGGAGTAGTAAAAGCCGAGCTTGATGCCGTGTTTCTGGGCCGCTTCGGCCAGGGGCTTGAGTACGTCTTTGCCGTAGGGCGTGGCTTTAACGATATTCCAGTCGCTGGCTGCGCTGTCGAACAGGGCAAAGCCATCATGGTGCTTGGCAGTGATGACGATGTACTTCATGCCCGCGTTCTTGGCCATAAGCACCCAGGCCTCCGGATCGTAGTTCACCGGGTTGAACTGTTCCGCGTACTGCTGATATTCGGCCACCGGAATGCGGCCGTAATGCATGATCCATTCGCCGATATTTTCGATCTGCTTGCCCTGGTGCGTGCCCGCGGGCACGGCGTAGATACCCCAGTGAATGAACAGGCCAAAGCGGGCCTCGCGCCACCAGGCCATGCGCGCATCCCGTTGCTGCGTGGTTTCATCATCGTAGGGACCTTTGAACGCCGGTTCCGCCGCCAGGGCTCCGGCACTGCAGGCGAGCACGAACAACAGGGTGAGAAGCTGCTGGCCGCAAGCCAGGAATGGACGGGTTATCGTATGCATGGAGCGTTCCTTTTGCCGAACTTGCACTATAGGCTCAAACCGCTTGCCAGCGCGAGACGATTTCTCAGGCTTTCGAAATGTGTGTGGCTTATCGTTTTTAAAATTCTCAGCCTGGGACAGCTGGCGTGCTGTCCGCAGGGCTCGCCTGTTGCAAAGGGTCGGCACTTGCCGCCCATTGCGCTTAAGATGCACTGAGCATGACTGGCCTGCGCGAAAATTCAAAGTTTCTTATTTCCTGTGCTGCGAGGACTGGCAGCACCATGCTGGTGCATATGCTGCGCAGTAACCCGCAGATCGTCGCCCATGGGGAGGTGTTTAATTACGGCACCATCGGCGCTTTGGCGGGGGAATATGGCCAGCGCCGCCAGTGTTCTGCCTATGAAGAGAAGCTGGAGAAACTCTATAGGTCTGACCCTAAAGCCTTCCTGTATGACATTGTGTTTGATACCCAGCACAGGTCCTGCGCTGGTTTCAAAATCAAAACTGACGAACTGTTCCGCTGGCGCTACCGATATCATCGCAAACTCCTCGCGCGCGACAATGAGATAAAGGTGGTGCATCTCTACCGCAAGGACCTGATCAGCCAATTCGTTTCATGGAAAGTGGTTAATCAACAAACCGGCGTAACCCTGATTCATCGGGCTGAGGAACGGCCAAAGGTGCAGCCGTTTCGGGCCAGCACAGCCGCGTTCCGGCTTTTTCTCAGACGGGTATTCAAGCGTGAAGCGCTCTCGCTGAAGCTGTACCAAAAGCATCGAAGCTTTGTGATTGCTTATGAGGAGGCAGCCGCCGCCAGCGATGATGTGCTCCGTAATCTGCAGGTTTTTCTTGGGGTTAAGCCGCAAGAGTTGGAGCAGGCG
>JABSSV010000043.1 GCA_013213875.1 Lysobacterales bacterium | reverse complement strand
CACGGAAGAGGTGAACGAAGTGGCTCAGGGCCGGGTCTGGAGCGGAGAAGATGCATTCCGTCTGGGGCTGGTGGACGCGCTGGGCGATCTTGAGGATGCGATTGCGGCTGCTGCGGAACTGGCTGAGCTGGGAGAGGACTACACGGTGCGCTATGTGGAGAAAGAGCTGGATTTCACGCAGCGACTGTTGAGTGATATGACGGCGGGCGTGCTTCAGCATGCCGGTATTCAGGCCAGCGAAGCGACCCCGCTGCGCGCCATGCTGCGGGATCTGGAAGCGCAGGCTGATGAGCTGGCCCGTTTCAACGATCCCAACCACATCTACGCCTGGTCAACGCTAAGTAACGACTAGCGTATGTTCACTGCCGCGCCGGCCATTCGCGCCGGCGCGGTATGCATGCCCAATCCCGGCAGCCTTCCGAGCGCTCCAAAGGCGGTGCGTGCAAGCTCCGGTCGTGTGTGTGCTAGGCTAATACAGCGCATACTAGGAGGGATTTGAACATGCGGTTAGCTACCACTCTTTCTCGCTGGCAAGGATTGCTGGCCCTTATGCTGACGCTTCAGGTCAACGCTGATACGGCGCCGGACCAGCTCCTGGAGCTGCAGGCCGGCCCATCTTTCGAGCCTGTTGGTGAGGCGCGGCTAACCTATCCAAAAGCGGCCGCAAGCCGCGGCATTGAAGGCTGGGTCATGGTGAACTTTAGCATCCTGCCCGATGGATCCGTAAGCGATGCCCGAGTGCAGGAGAGTAGTTGGCCAGCGCTGTTTGACAGCCATTCATTGTCTTTCGTGGATAGTCTGGTCTACGAACCCTTTGAACCGATCGCCGGCCGGGACGAGGGCTACCCTGTAAGCCAGATTTTTATGTATGCCTTCAGGGACAATCAGGATGAACTGAGCGTCGCCTTCGCGCGGCGCGCGCGCATCATAAACCAGGCCATGGCCCGCGGTGATTTGGACAAGGCGAGGAAGAAGCTGGCCAAGCTGGATGATATGAATATTCGCTATCTGGCCGAACAGGCCTTTGCGGATTATCTGTGGGCCGTTTATGAGCGCAGGCGGGGTGATTGGGAGGCATCGCGGCTTAAGATTAAGGACGCTCTGAGATTTGCTGATCAAGCTGTATCCAAGATCAGCTATCAAGCCATGCTACATCTCGCTATTACGCTGGAGGCCCATGCGGGCAACCACGCGTTGGTGGTGCAGCATGTTGATAAACTGGCTGCTATCGGTCGCCCGCTGGGAGAGGACGATCCCATGCAGGTGATAGTCAACACCAGTAGAGACCGGCTGGCATCCCCGGAGCCGCTCCCAACGCAGATGAAACTGACACCTTGTGAATACTGTACCGATTCAGAACGCTTTTCGGACTGGTGGCAGCTCTCTCGCCCGCGGTTTGCGCTGTCCGGTGCAGAGGGTATGCCGGAGGTCGCCTGGCTGCGTTGTGGCACGGCCTCTGTGAAGGTGCCCCTCGAGGCCAATAGGGTCTATCGCCTGCCCGAGGTAGAAGCGCCTTGCAGGGTGACGTTTTATGCCGATCGGCCGCTTCAGTTTACGCTGACTGAGTATGCGGAGCAGGGCCCGGTTAATATGGCAACGGCGTCTCTGTCGAGTCTGCGCTAGCTAGCGTCTGGTCGATCCCTGTTTTCTGGACGCCAGCCACGTGGGTGCT
>JABSSV010000429.1 GCA_013213875.1 Lysobacterales bacterium | reverse complement strand
CGCTCCAGCGCCTCCGCGTCGGCACCCAATACGCCAGCCAGCTCCGCTATGCGCTCAGGCACCTGCAGAATGAGCTGCGGATTTACCCAAACGGAATCGACCGGTGTACTCACGGCCAGCGGCTCGCCGTGACGGTCACTGATCACGCCGCGCGTGGTCGGCAGGTCCACCACGCGCAGATGACGCGCCTCGCCCTGGCCCTGGAGAAAATCGGTTTCCATAACCTGCAGCTGGACGGCACGGGCCACCAGACTGATCGAAACCAGCATAAATATGCCCAGCAGCGCATACAGGCGACTGATTTTGAACGTTTTCAGGTCGCGGTCACTCATGGCCGCACCAGCAGAATCTGTGGTGCAGCCGGGGCTTGCATCCCCAGCTCACGAACCGCCTTGGCTTCGATCTGACCGGTATCAGCGTGTAGCGCCTGCTCCAGCTGCAGGCGACTCCATTCTGCCACTGCCTGATCGCGCTCTGCTTCCAGCAGACCGAGCTGTACGGCCAGCTGACGACTTTCATGACGCGCGTAGACCACACCGAGCGCGCTCGCAACGCCCAGTATCAGAACCGTGATCAGAATTAGTAAGCGCGCATTCAACCCAGCTTCTCCGCTACCCTCATGACCGCAGAACGCGCTCTGGGATTAGCGGAAACTTCTTGTTCGGAGGGTCGAATGGCTTTCCCCAACAAGCGCAGCGTGGGTTCCTGGCCCGGTACAACGGGCAGGTCCCTGCGGACGCGGCCTGGTCGTGCGGCTTCTCTCAGCGTCCGCTTGACCAGGCGGTCCTCTAAGGAGTGAAAGCTGATGGCTACCAGCCTTCCCCCCGGGCGCAACTGCTTGATGGTGGTTTCCAGGCCCTGGGCCAGGTCCGCCATTTCATTGTTGATAAAAATCCGAATTGCCTGAAAGCATCGTGTGGCCGGGTGCTTTCTTTCAGGGCGGCCGAGTAACTCCTCAACCAGCCCCGCCAGCTGTGATGTGCGCTCCACTGGGGTGTGCGCCCGTACCGTCACGATCTTCCTGGCAATCCTGCGCGCATGGCGCTCCTCTCCGAACTCCCAAATCACGCGGGAAATTTCCCGCTCGGATGCCTGCTGCAGCCATTCCGCTGCAGATACACCTTGCGTTGGGTCCATCCGCATATCCAGAGGGCCGTCTTCCCTAAAAGAAAAACCACGCTCCGGGTCATCCAACTGAGGCGAGGAAACACCGAGATCGAGTAACACTCCATCCAGGCCTGACCCCTCTTCCCAGTCAAGAATCCATTGATCCAAGTTTGCAAAACTGCCCTGTCGAAACGTCACTCGTGGATCATTTCCGAGTAAACGCTGACCCACTGCTATCGCGGTCGGGTCCTTGTCCAGAGCGAGCAAACGTCCCTGCTCATTAAGCCGCGCGACCAGCGCCCGGCTGTGTCCACCTCGTCCGAAGGTGCCATCGGCGTAGTGACCGTCTGGTTTGCTCACTAACGCATCGATTGCCTCATGCAACAGCACCGGAATGTGCTGTTCTGCACTCATCGGCTTTTGCCGCCACCCTCGCTATCGTCGCCTGCCAGCACCAGCTTGCTGCTCACAGTACGAGATTACGCATGGACTCGGAGGCGGTCTCTGCCAGACTCCGCTCCTCTTCCATGCGCTTGCTGTTGAGGATGTTCTCGTTCCATATTTCGAACTTCGCACCCATACCCAACAGCACAATATGTTTTTCCAGCCCGGCCACCTGGCGCAGCGTCAGGGGCAACTGAATCCGCCCGCTGCCATCCGGCTCAACGGGTGTGGCGCTACCGACAATGCGGCGCTGCAGACCACGGTGCGCAGGCTCAAAATTACCCAGCTCCAGCACCTGATCACGCATGCCTTCCCAGTGCGCCACCGGTGATAACCACAGGGCGCCGGAGTCAAACGCACTGTAGGTGAGCACCAACTGGCCTGCGCACTGCTCCTGCAGGAGCTCCCGATAACGCATCGGAATTGCGAAACGCCCTTTGGCGTCCAGGTTGATTGCCGTCTCACCGAAGTACACTCAAAGCCCACTTATGGTCACTTTTTGCCACATATTCCCACAAAAATGCACGTTATAGGCAATGCCAATGATTGTCAAGGCAGGCAACAACTTATGTGCGCATGACAGCAACAAAATCTGACCTGTTAGTGGCCAAGGGCTGGCCAAGCACCGGCAAGGTTCGGGCCGGTGTCAGTCTGAGGGCTTGCTGCTCGGCGAAGCGCACAGGGCCAGGCGCCCGGGCAGCACATGAGAAGCGGGCAACCGGCCCGCGGGGTGGCGAAAGCGAAGAGCCAGAGCCGGCCGATAAGCCGGGTTCTGTCGTGGACAATCATTCATCTGGGACCGCTGTCACCAGCGACCTCAAGCGACCTACCCGAAGACACCGCGGGCCGCGGCATGGTCTTCCTATTTGGTCTTGCTCCGAGTGGGGTTTACCTTGCCACAGCGTGTTACCACCTGCGCGGTGCGCTCTTACCGCACCATTTCACCCTTACCCCAACCTGTGGGGCGGTATTTTTTCTGTTGCACTTTCCGTAGGCTCGCGCCCCCCAGGGGTTACCTGGCACCCTGCCCTTTGGAGCCCGGACTTTCCTCCCTCACCGAAGTGAGCGCGATTGTCTGGCCGACTCTGGCCGCGCTATTGTCGCCCATGGGACAGGGAGGAAACAATCGCCGCCACCGCGCCTAGGACTCCAACTGGTCAAAAATAAGCCGGCGCGATACACCGGTGATGCGCGCCGCAACCCGGGCGGCCTTACTGGCCGGCAAATCCCGCGTCAGTTCCCGCGCCAATTTCAGCGCCAAAGCCAGATCAGGCTCTGGCGCCTCACTGGCCGCACCCAGCAACAAGACAAACTCACCCTTCTGCTGTGCGGGATCTTCCTCCAGCCGTTGCCGCAGGTCCATGGCGGAACCGCGCAAGACGGTCTCAAAGCGCTTGGTCAGCTCACGGCACAGAACCACCTCGCGACTATCACCAAAACACTCGGCCATCACGTCCAGCGTGGCGAGGATCCGATGCCGGGCTTCAAAACACACCAGGGTCCCCTGCTCGTCGCGCCAGCTCTCGATGCGGGCTTTGCGCGCCGCCGCGCGAGCGGGCAGGAAACCTTCAAATCGAAAACGGTCCGTG
>JABSSV010000428.1 GCA_013213875.1 Lysobacterales bacterium | reverse complement strand
TGGCGGAAGACCTCGGCGACGGTGACCTCACCGCAGCGCTACTGCCGCCAGAAACCCAGCTCGCTGCCCGCGTTATCGCGCGCGAGCCTGCCATTTTTTGCGGGCGCGCCTGGTTTGAGGAAACCTTCCATCAGCTGGATCCCACCCTGAGGCTCAGCTGGCAGGTTGAGGATGGCGATAGGCTCGTGCCCAACGGTACCGTGTGCGAACTGGCCGGCGCCGCGCGCCCCTTGCTCAGCGGCGAGCGCACAGCCCTGAACTTTATCCAGACTCTGTCCGGTACCGCGACGGTTGCGCGGCGCTATGTGGATGCGCTCGGCCCCGGTACCGCGCGGCTGCTGGATACGCGCAAAACCCTGCCCGGCCTGCGCCTCGCGCAAAAATATGCCGTACGCTGTGGCGGCGCCTTTAACCATCGCATTGGGTTATTCGATGCAATTTTGCTGAAGGAAAACCATATCGCCGCCGCCGGCGGTATCGCCCCGGCGGTAGCTGCCGCCCGTCGCCAGCAGCAGCAAGTGCTCATTGAAGTGGAAGTGGAGTCCCTGGCAGAGCTGGCCGAAGCCAGTGCTGCTGGCGCCCAGCGCGCGCTGCTGGATAACTTTACGCTGGCACAATTACGCCAGGCGGTCACCGAATTTGGCCAGCAACTGGAACTTGAGGCATCGGGCGATATCACCCTGGATACCCTGGCCGAGGTGGGCGCGACCGGCGTGCACTTTATCAGTACCGGCGCCATCACCAAGCACCTGCGCGCCATCGATTTCTCCCTGCGCTTCAGCGACTGACCAGCCCGCAGGCCTGGCCTATACTTCGCTTAGGCTTCAAGGGCGGGAACCCTATTCATGCACAAGCATCTTCGCATTGCTGTACTGTTCGGTGTCTTTCTGACGGGCAATGGGCTGGCCGACAGCCCCACGCATTCAGGCACCAAACCAGCCAAGATATTCACCGATCAACGGGTACGCGAAGCCCGCGTGGAAGCACCCTGGCGCAATATTCAGCGGCGGAAACTTTCAGATGACCGCTGGCAGGGCCTGTTCCGCTACGAGGATGAGCAGGGGCAGGAAGTGTCCATTCCGGTGGAAATCAGCACGCGCGGCGTGACCCGAAAACGGGTTTGTGACTTTCCCCCGCTGCGACTTAAGTTCGACAAGCAAGCGGCCAAGGGCACGGCCTTTCGCGGCGCCGGACGTTTGAAACTGGTCACCCATTGCCTTGATAACCGCAAGTACGAGCAATATCCCATCAAGGAATACCTGGCCTATCGCATCTACAACCAGCTGACCGATATGAGTTTTCGGGTGCAACCGCTGCAACTGAGCTATGCGCAAGACAGCGAAAGCAAGGCGCTGGTCCGTTTCGCGTTTCTGATCGAAGACGCGGACGATGTGGCCAAACGCAACGGCCTTGAAAAGCTGTCCATCAAAGACCTTGCTCCCACCCGTTTGCAGCCGCTAACGGCCAGCCGTTTTATGCTGTTTCAGTACCTGATCAGCAACCTCGACTGGTCCGTACTCAGCAGCCCCGAGGGCAATTGCTGCCACAATGCGCGACTCATCGGCGCCAGCGATACGGCTGCTCTTGTGGTTCCCGTGCCCTATGATTTCGACTCCTCCGGCCTGGTAAATGCCAAATACGCGGCGCCACCCGGCGGCCTGAAGGTCAGGAATGTGCGCCAGCGACTCTATCGGGGTTTTTGCCAGCACGCCGGGGGCCTGCAGCAGGCCATGGCGGAGTTCAAAGCGCAGCAGGAGGCGATCAACGGACTGATCGAAGGGGAACCGCTGCTGGATGAATCGCAGCGTCGCTACACCCAGCGGCTGGTGGATAACTTTTACGAAGAACTGGGCAGCGAGGCCGGCCTCAACGCGCTCAACGACAGTTGTCGGGGTTAAGCCAGACCGCTTCCCGGGCCGCGGTGGCCTCGTCCTCCGCCGACGCCGCGGACGCCGGCGTTTCGGCCGGCGCTTTCAGTGACTGAAGCAGGGCTTTCAGGTAACGATTATCGGGGTGCCAGTCCACCACCTGCTGCAGGTAGTCGATGCGACCCTCATTCGCCGGCAGGGGCAATGATCGCCCTTCCGCATAGTGGGCCACTGCGCCCTGCGCCGTCAGTTCCAGCCAGCCAATATGACCACCGTAGTATTCGGCCATACCCAAATCATTCAGCACCACCCGCGCATCGAAGCGTGGCCACACCACGCCCTGGGTCGGCGTGTGCCCGATCACGATGCGCGCTGCGTCGTATCGGGCCAAAATCGCTTCCAGCATGGGCGCGCGCAAGTCTTCGTCGTCACTGGCCAGCCCGCGATACCACAGGGGCCCGTAGGGATCCTCGATCATGCCCGGCGCAGCAGCATTGTAGTTTTCCAGCTCCGCGTGAATCTGCGCTGTCAGTTCCGCCAGGGACAGCTGGCAGTATTTGGCACTGAGCCCCCCATGCACGAAGAGTGTGTCGTTGATCTTGATAACGGCCGGATTCTCCAGCACGGCGCTACCCACCTCCCCTTCGGGCAGCCACGCTTCGCGATACTCGACCCAGCCCAGGGGAAAACGCTGCTTCAAATCAGCCTCCAGCGTTTCCTCGTCCATGCCCGCGAACGCGTCCGGATCGCGTGCCTCTACCAGTGACCGGTAGTGCTGGATCTGGGCCTGCTGCAGACGCCGGGACTTGCGGCCCTGGAAGGCGGCGTATTCCCCGGGGGTCACGTAGCGCAGATCACCGTAGATGTTCATGGCTTCGTGATTACCTAGCAAGGTGTGCACGCGGCCGCCATCCCGCCGGGCCTGCTTCTTCAACTGCGCCAAATGCGCCATGATTTTGCGCGTATCGGGCCCGCGATCCGGCACATCCCCGGTCTGTACCAGATGCGTGGCGCCGGCTGACCAGTTGTCCCGCTTGTCCACTAGGCCCGCCTCGCGCAGGACCTGCATGTAGTGATCGTAGTCACCGTGGATATCACCCATGGCCACCACGCGCTCCACGCCAGTCCACTGCCAGTCTTCAGTCGCTTCCGCACCGGCCGCCGGGCCGGCGGCTAACAGCAATAGCAGCATGATCGATCGATAGGCAGATAAGAACGCGCGCATGGTTTACCCCTGATCTGATGGTTAAAATCCCGCCGCGACCGCCGGCATGTTCACCCGGCCCGGCACCCCGTTACGGGAAGACCCTGCCTTCAGCATAGCGCACCGCGCACCGGCACCCCAAGGCATGGATCTTTACCTTTCCTGCAGGCAAAAAAAAACCGGCCACTGGCCGGCTTTTTTTTGCGGATCTGACGGGGATCAGGCGGTGTTGATTACCACGCAGCCGCGAAAGCCACCCTGCTCGATGAGCTCATTGGCCCGCGCCGTCTCCGCCAGCGGAAGCTCATGCGCAACCCGGTGCTGCAATGTGCCTGCCTCCAGCGCCGCGTGAATGTCCCTGATCGCGTGCTGCTTGGCGTCCTCCGGCATGGCATAAACAATCACCATGCGCAGCGTCAGGTCCATGAACATCATGCGCAGAAACGGCAGTTGCGGCTGCGGTACAACGGTCGATGAATAGGTAGCGATGGTGCCACCGATACGGATCATATCGAGTACCGCCTCAAGGTTGGCACCGAACTCCACATCGATCACGCGATCCACCGGCTGCCCGTCATTCGCCGCCAGCACCTGTGCGGACCAGTCATCATCACGGTGGTTTACCACCGCATCGGCACCGGCGCTGCGGCAGGCGTCCGCATCAGCCTCCGTACTCGCCGTAGCGATCACCTTGGCACCCGCCTGGCTAGCCCATTGAATGGCGTAGTGACCCACGCGACCGGCGCCGCCGGTGACCAGGATCGTTGTACCCGCCACATCACCGTCAGCGAAAACGCAGCGATGGGCCGTCATGACCGGAATACCAAGACAGGCACCCTCGGCAAATGAGGCCGCATCCGGCAACAGGGGCGCGCGCTCACTGTCCACGGCCACATACTCCGCCGTGGTACCCAGGCGGCGGCCATACTGCGCCTGATAAACCCAGACGCGCTCACCGATACGGCTGTCGGATACGCCCTCACCCACGGCGGTAATCACGCCCGCACCATCACTGTTCTGGATGACCAGACCGTCATCCAGCAGGTTCGGGAAGGCGCCAGCCCGCTTCTTCACGTCCGAAGGGTTAATGCCGCTGGTGTGCAGTTTTACCAGCACCTGCCCTGCTTCCGGCGTTGGCTGCGGCTGTTCGCCGACCACAATAACGTCCTGGGCAGGACCAAAAGATTCAAACCACGCTGCTTTCACGCTAATACCTCAATCACTTGTGTTGGACAGGGACTCGGTATGGCCATCAATCGCTATGGCCTGCCCTGAAATCTTTGCTCCCGCCGCGGAGGCCAGGAACACGGCCATAGCCGCTATGTCTTCCGGATCCACGAACGTGCGCAGGGAACTCTGCCGCGCATAGAGTTTGCGAATCGTCTCCACTTCCACGCCCTGCTGTTGCGCGTCGCGCTGAATCACGCCGTCAATACGATCGCCATTGACGCTACCGGGACAAAGGGCGTTCACGCGAATCTGCGCCGGCCCCAGTTCCATGGCCAGGGTCTTGGTAATGCCGATCAGGGCCCACTTGCTGGCCGTGTACGGTAAACGATAGGGGAAACCGAAGAAACCTGCATTGGATGACATGTTCACAATCGAACCGCCACCGGCGTTGCGCAGCAAGGGCACAGCATGACGGGTGACATAAAACACGCTGTTCAGATCAACGGCAATCGTGTGATCCCAGTCTTCCACCGTCGTGTCCTCAATACGCGCGGTAGGGCCGGCGATTCCGGCGTTGTTCACCAGCACATCGAGACGGCCATGAGCGCGTTCCAGATCTTCAAACATGGCAGCCACGGCGACCGGATCCGCCACATCGGCCAGCGAACCGCTGGCGCCCGGGGTCGCTGCGAGAAAGGCCTCCAGCGCCTTTGCATCGCGGTCACACACATGGACCGCATAGCCCGATTCGATAAAAGCATGAGCCAGAACGGCACCAATGCCGGCGGCACCGGCCGTGATCAGCGCCACGGGTTGGGGAGAGGAAGTCATGATGGATCATCGATTTTAGAGTTGACAGATCGTACGCCAGAATGGAAACTTGCCGCCAGCCCCCGGGCATGAGAAAAATTCATACATAGAGCCAGCCCATGAGAAAAAGACTCCCGCCACTCAATGCTTTACGTGCTTTTGAAGCCGCCGCAAGAAACAAAAGCTTCAAGGGTGCGGCGGAAGAGCTCTTTGTTTCTCATTCCGCTATCAGCCATCAGGTCCGGCGGCTGGAGCAATACCTTTCCATCGATCTGTTCCGGCGCGTATCACGCGGCGTGGAACTGACCCGCGCCGGGCGAATCTACTACCCGGTGCTGCGTGAGGCCTTCGACATGATTGATGAGGGCACGGATCTGGTCCTGTCACCGGAAGCGCCGGGCACACTGACGGTGCAGGTTTATTCAACCTTTGCCATACGCTGGTTAATCCCGCGTCTGCCGGCCTTCCGGGAAGCCCATCCCGATGTGCACGTGCGCCTGCACACCTCCCAGTCGGATGTCAACTTTGAGCATGAGGATGTGGATATCTGCGTCATGCTCGGACAGCGGGTACAGCCGGATGTGCACTATGACTACCTGTTCTCCTCCCAGACCTTTCCGGTCTGCTCCCCGGCACTGGCACGGGGCCGCAGCCCGCTACGGGAACCGGCCGATCTGGCCCATCACACCATCATTCAGGTCTATCCATCGCGCCATGACTGGGCGCACTGGCTGGAGCAAAATGGCGTGGAGGGCATCGAACCGGACGGCGGCCTGCTGTTCGACAGCTATGACCTGGCGCTGAACACAGCCATTCAGGGTCTGGGCGTTGCCCTGGGCCTGGAACCCTTCGTAAATCGTGATCTGGAAGCGGGCACGCTGGTGGAAGCCTTTCCCGGTGCCCGGGTCAATCACCGGGGCACCTGGTATTTGGCTTGCCGCAAAGAAAAAACCGATAACGAAAAGGTCTGCGCTTTCCGCGACTGGCTACTGGCGGAGGTTAAGCGTGACAGCAGCATGCACCGTCACGCCATGATGAGCTAGCGCATCAGAAGCGCCTAGGCCACACCTTCCACACTGCCATCGGGGTTGAGCTTCACCTTCAGCGCCTGGGGTGCCTTGGGCAGGCCCGGCATGCGCAAAATCGCGCCGGTCAGCACCACCAGAAAGCCCGCCCCTGCGCTGACCTGTACGTTGCGCACGGTGATGGAAAAATCACGCGGGCGACCCAGCAGGCGCGGATCGTCGGACAGGGACGCCGGCGTCTTGGCGATGCAGATGGGCAGCTTACCCAGCCCGGCCTGCGCAATGGCCGCCAGATCCTTTTCCGCCTCTTTGCTGAAGACCACATCGGCCGCCCCATAGAGTTTGCGTGCCACCTTGCGCACCTTTTCATGGAAGCCGTCTTCCAGCTCATAGGCGTAGCGCAGGGGCTCATTATCTGCCACGGAAGCCATGACCTCGCGGGCCAGATCGGCAGAACCCGGGCCACCTTCGGCAAAGTGACGGGATTCGGCAAAACGGAAGCCGGCCGCCTGTACATGCTCCCGGATCACGGCAATCTCCGCATCCGTATCAGCGGCAAAGCGGTTCAGGGCCACCACCGGCTTCTTACCGAATACGGCCCCGCTTTCCAGATGTTTGTCGAGGTTGATCAGACCCGCGCGCACCCGTTCCACATCGGGCTGTTCGAGCTGGTCCTTGGGCTGACCGCCGTGCGATTTCAAAGCGCGTACCGTGGTCACCAGCACCAGTGCCGCCGGATCCAGTTCACCGGCCCGACATTTGATATCGAGAAATTTCTCCGCCCCAAGATCAAAGCCGAAACCGGCCTCGGTGATGGCCCAATCGGCATGATGCATGGCCATGCGCGTGGCCAGCAGCGTGTTACAACCGTGGGCAATATTGGCGAAAGGCCCGCCGTGTACAAAAACCGGCACACCTTCGAGGGTCTGCACCAGATTAGGGTGCATGGCATCCTTCAGCAGGGCCAGCATGGCGCCGGTCACCTTGAGCGCACCGGCACGAACCGGCTCCCCGTCATAGGTAAAGCCCAGCAGGATGTTTTCCAGCCGCGCGGCCAGATCGTCCATATCCCGAGACAGGCATACGATGGCCATGATTTCCGAGGCGGCCGTGATATCGAAACCACCCTCCCGGGGCACGCCCTGCATTTTGCCGCCCAGCCCCATGACCAGATTGCGCAGGGAGCGATCATTCATATCCATTACCCGGCGCCAGAGAATCTGCCGCGGATCAAGGTTCAGACTGTTACCGTGAAACAGCGTGTTATCGAGCATGGCAGCAATCAGGTTATTGACCGCCGTGATGGCATGGAAATCGCCGGTAAAATGCAGGTTGATCCGGTCCGCCGGCACCATCTGTGCATAGCCACCACCCGTGGCACCCCCCTTGACGCCGAAGCAGGGGCCCAGGGAAGGCTCGCGCAGGGCGATGGCCACTGACTCACCGATATGGCGAAAGCCCTGCCCCAGACCAATGGAGGTGGTGGTTTTGCCTTCACCTGCTGCCGTTGGCGTGGTCGCGGACACCAGAATCAGCTGCCCCTTGCCCCGGGCCGGTGCGCTCAGCGCATCCATAAGCACCTTGCAGACGTCATCGCCGAAAGGCAACTGATGACCCGTCTCAATCCCCAACTCACCGGCAATGGCACTGATCGGGCGCAGCGCAGCCGCGCGCGCTATTTCGTGATCTGACAACATGGTGTTCTCCCTCATATTTTTGTTGCTGCTGCAATCACGCCCAACGGGCGTGAGCTAATAGAGTCGATCGTAGGGCAGCC
>JABSSV010000427.1 GCA_013213875.1 Lysobacterales bacterium | reverse complement strand
GCCGGGCCGCGAGCGCATCGCGCTGCATGTCGTGGCCAAGAATGCGGGCGCTACCGGCACTGGGGCTCAGAAAACCGGTCAGCATCTTCATGGTGGTGGACTTACCGGCCCCGTTCGGGCCCAGAAAACCCAATACCTGGCCCGCTTCCACCTGAAAACTCAGGTCATCGACCGCGGTGAATGCCCCGTAGTGTTTGCTAAGGGATATGGCTTCAATCATGAACAATCCTGCATCGCCCTGCCTGACGCATCAGCTGGCTCAGACTTTGCGCGTTATTGTCTTATGCTCACAGCCGATTGCAAGCGGCGTGGCGTCGCAATACGGACCGCCCGGGGGACCAGAGGTTCCCGGGGACCCAAACATGACTTCTGGGACTGTTGGCAGCGTCGGCCACAACCTAAGCTGAGATCCTCAGTAAAAACCCAAGGAGGGTAAGCCATGGGATTCTGGACTGCTATCGCTTTTATTGTCGCCGCCGGGTGCGTGCTCGAGGCCTATCGCGCCAAGGTAAAAGCCGGATCAGCGAACGCTGAAAACGATCGGCTGGCCGCGCTGGAAGCGAAAATGGCACAGCTGGACAGCGACCTGCGCGAGCGTGTTGAAACGCTGGAACGCATTGTCACGGACCGAAAAAGCAATCTGAAACGTGAGTTTGACTATCTGGACAAAGCGTCCTGAACCAGCCGCTACCGTAAGATCAAACGCCAGCGCTTCCCGGTGCCTGCCGGGAAGCGAAATGTTTACCTTTCAGCGCTAGACGAAGCCCAGCTCGAAGGCCTTCAGTACGGCCCGGGTACGATCACGCACACCCAGCTTGGATAGAATATTGGATACGTGATTTTTGACCGTTCCCTCGGCCACGCACAGGGAACTGGCAATCTCCTTATTGCTGTAGCCACCGGCCATAAGACGCAGGATTTCCGTTTCCCGATCGGTCAAGGGGTCCGGGCGGTCCAAGGCCGAAAAATCCGTTTCCAGATTTTCCAAACCTTTTAACAGCCGTTCCGTGACCGCCGGTTTGACGATAGAACCACCCTCCGCGACGGTTTTGATCGCGCTGACCAGTTCATCCAGGGCGACGTCTTTGAGCAGATAGCCCTTGGCACCGTTGCGGATGCCAGCCAGCACCAGTTCCTCATCATCGAAGGTGGTCAGGATAATGGTGGGCGGCAGCGTACCGGCCTCATTCAACTGGCGCAGCACTTCAACACCGTTCATGCCGGGCATGCGCATATCCAGCAGCACCACATCCGGCCCATGCTCAGGCACTTTGGCAACAGCCTCACCGCCATCAGACGCCTCCGCAATCACCTCGATATCCTCTGCCAGTTCCAGCAGGCTGCGCACGCCTTTGCGCACCAGGTTCTGGTCATCGACCAGCATGACCTTGATCATTAAGCTCCCTCCAGGGGCATCCACAGATGTAAGGTAAAGCCGGCGTTCCGGCCTGACTCAATTTCCAGTTTACCGCCGAGTGCCAGTAGCCGCTCCGACATGCCCGTCAGTCCGTTACCCGAGTGCAACTCGGGTACGCCTCGACCATCGTCACGGGCACTCATGGCCAACCCATCACGGGCCGTGGCCAGGCGAATCCAGAGGTTTCTAGCCTGGGCATGGCGCACACTATTGGTAATGATCTCCTGCGCACTACGCAACAGCACCTGTGCCCGCTCAGGCTGAACCATCAGTTCCGCGGACGGCAGATCCAGATGGATTTGCGGCGTCGGCACGCCCTCAACCAGGGTCCGCAGCGCGCTGCTGAGATCCACCAGGTCATCCTGACGCATATCAGAGACCACTTCCCGCACGTCAGACAGTAACAGTTTGGCCAGCGAGTGCGCCTGCTGCACATGATCCAGTGCCTTGCCCTCCACCAGATGCGTGACCACCTCCAGATTCAGGGTGAGCGCCGTGAGGTGATGTCCGACCAGATCGTGCAGTTCACGTGCAATCCGGACGCGCTCGGCAATCCGCGTGTTTTGCGCCAGCAGGGCCTGGGTGGCGCGCAGTTCATGGTTCAATTTGCGCAATTCATCGCGACTTTCCTGCTCGCGCAGCGCGGCCAGGGAACCGATAAAAACAAACAGGGAGATGCCGAGAAACAGGCCCGCTTCCACCGCCGCCTGGGTGCCATCGGAACCTTCAATGGTGAGAAACACCAGCCCCAGCAGAACGTTTTGGGCCAGCAGCATGGCCGTAGCCATCGCTGCCGGCAGCATCCAGGGCAGCAGGCCCGACACGATCAGCAGGAGAATGCCCGCAATGGTGGTGTTGGACACCAGACTGGTGCCGAGCGCACAACCAATCAGCACCAGCAGATAAAGCAACCGGGGAACCCGTGAGGTACGGCTCGGCAAGTAATGTAAATAGTGCCAGTACATGAACCCAAACAGCAGCTGCAAACCCCACCAGGAATAGTAAGCCGGGCGAGGCAATGGCTCTGGCCCGAAAAGCCCCGGTATGAGCAACGGCAAACCCGCGCACAGCCAGGCCATCAAGCCCGCATAGCGCAGCAGCTCGATGGGCCGGTGGTGACTGGGCAGAAGATCCAGAGGCACGCTATATTCCTAACACTTGCAAGACAGGGGCATGATAGCCCAGTCTGGCTTGCTGAACCCCTGTCAAAAGGCCCATACGGATGACCACATGCACGCTTACCGGGGACGTGCTGCGCCTGGAGGACGACCTGCGAGGCGCACTTGCGTCCTTATTGGCGCGCTTCGGCTTGCAGCTGGAATTAACGGCCGATGAGCGCGAAATCCCCGGCAGCTTCTGGGGCGATGAGGAAGCCGGGCTTATGGGTGACCGCTTGTTCGTCCGCCGCGACACACCGCTTCACTCGGCGCTGCACGAGGCCTGTCATTTCATCTGCATGGACCCGGCTCGACGCGTCGGGCTACACACGGATGCAGGCAGTGACGATCTGGAGGAATGTGCCGTGTGCTATCTTCAGATCCTGCTTGGCGAGCAGTTAGCACATATCAGCCGTCAGCGCCTGTTTCAGGATATGGATCGCTGGGGCTACTCCTTTCGACTCGGTTCCACGGAAGCCTGGTTCACCGGCGATGCCGAAGATGCCCGGGAGTGGCTGCTGGCACATGGGCTGATCGATGCCACGGGCTCCTTAACATGGGATATCAACCGCGTATGAAGGCGCGCATCACAGCGCAGACCATCAGCACGCAGCGGCTGCTGCTGCGACCGTTACTGGCCGAGGATACGGCGGCACTTTTTTCCATCTATGGCGATGAGGAGACCACCCGCTTCTGGCCTGGCCTGCCGCTGGCGGATCGCGCGGAAGCCGAGGCCATGGTTCGTAACGACCTGCGGCTGCAAGCCGCCGAAGAGGCTGCCTACTGGTGCCTGGTACTGGCTAGCTCCGGACGCATGATCGGGCGCATCAGCATGTTCCATATGGACCGGATGCAGCAACGCGCCGAACTGGGTTTCGCCATGCATGTAAAATTCCGGCGTAAAGGCTATATGCGAGAGGCGTTGCAGGCCCTGCTGGAGACCTGCTTCACGGACTTCAAGTTGCACCGAATAGAAGCGGATGTGGACCTGGAGAATCGTGCCAGCCTGGCACTGCTGAAAGGCCTGGGTTTTCGTGAGGAAGGACGACTACAAGGCCGCTGGCAGAAAGCGGGACAGCGTCGGGACAGCCTGTTCCTGGGGCTGCTCAGACCAGAGTGGCAACGCTTAAAAGCGCTCTAGCTGCCCAACCACTGCTGCAACCAGCCCTGCTGCCAGGCCGTGAGTGCGCCGCCGGCCAACAGCGCTGCCGCCAGCCACCAGGGCCAGACCGGCGCCCTGCGGCGTGTGGCGGCCTCCGTGAGCACCCGCTCCGGGCGCAAGCCGGGCGCCTGCAACAGGAAACGCTGGGCGCCGATGCGCAGTTCATCTCCGCCGGCCAGGGAGTGTTCCTTTACCGCATCGCCATTGACCGCTACCGCGCCCGCCTCGGTGACCAGAATCACGGCGCCATCGCCCCGTAATTGCAGGGTCGCCCGCGCACCCTGGGCCGCCTCACCCAGCGTAATATCGCAGCCCTCGCTGGCGCCGATCACCAGACCGTCAGCAAGGGGAAAAGACTGGTTCATCAGCGCACCGGACGTGCCTTTTAATCGATAAACACTCATAACGATCCTAATCCCTGTAGAGCAAAACGACGGCTTGCGCAGCGATGCCTTCACCGCGGCCACAAAACCCCAGACGCTCCGTGGTAGTGGCCTTCACGGACACGGCCGCAGGCTCCAGGCCCAAATCCGAGGCCATGCAAGCTCGCATGGCTTCAATATGTGGGGCCAGCTTGGGGGCCTCACAAATCACCGTCAGATCAACATTGCCCGGATGGTAGTTCTGCTCCCTGACCCGTTCGAGCACCGCCCGCAACAGTTCGCGGCTGTCCGCATCTGCCCAGGCCGGGTCGCTGGGCGGAAAGTGATGGCCGATGTCACCCAGAGCCAGAGCGCCCAGCAAGGCATCACTGAGCGCGTGAAGCACCACATCGCCATCGGAGTGGGCCAGTAGCCCCTGCTCATGAGGAATGCGAACGCCACCCAGCAGCACATGGTCGCCGGCCCCAAAGGCATGCACATCAAATCCCTGACCGATACGTATCTTCATATCCGCTCCTCGCGTAGCAGCGTCTCGGCCAGCAGCAGATCTTCGGGCCAGGTCACTTTGATATTGCGAGGCGAACCCCGCACCAGCAGGGGCTCATAGCCCCCGGCCTCCATGGCGCCCGCCTCGTCGGTGGGCGCATCACCGCGTGCCAAGGCTTCCTGCAGGGCCGTCTCCAGCAAGGCTGCGGGAAATAACTGCGGCGTCTGCGCGGCCCAAAGGCCACTGCGCGAGCGGGTCTGTGCAATCGCCGGCGGCGTGGCACCATTTGATTGCTTCAGCGTATCAGCGACCGGCAAGGCCAGGATGGCGCCATGAGCGCTCTGGGCACGAGCCGCCAGCAACCGCTCCAGGGATGCCTGGTCCAGGCACGGCCGCGCCGCATCATGCACCAACACCCAGTCAGCCCCGGAAGCCCGTGCCGCAGCAATACCATGGAGCACTGAGCGTGCACGACTGTCGCCCCCGGTGACCCGCTGCACCTGATCGGCAGCCGCCAGTTGGTCAAAATGCGGATCGCGGTAAGCCAGCGCGACCGTGATCGCCGCCACCTGGGGGTGATGCAGGAAACAGTCCAGGGTCCAGGCCAGCATGGGACGCCCCAGGAGCGGCTGATACTGCTTCGGCAGCTGATCCGGGCCCATGCGCTCACCGCGCCCGGCCGCCGGGATCACTACATGCAAAGAAACCTCGGTCATGGCTGCCAACGCGCCTCAGGGCGCACCGCCCTCATCTGCCTCCGGTGCCGGTACCACCTGGTAGAACTCTTCACCTTCCCGAATCAAACCCAGCTCGTTGCGCGCGCGCTCCTCGACCGCCTCCAGGCGATTCTGAAGATCCTCTACCTCGGCACGCAATTCATCATTGCGTGTCTTGAGCAAAGCGTTCTCCGCTTCCTGCGCTTCCACCCGGTCACTGAGTACGGCGATATCG
>JABSSV010000426.1 GCA_013213875.1 Lysobacterales bacterium | reverse complement strand
GTTCAAGGCGGACCGCTTTCGTGTCCTCATCGCCCGGGAACACATCAATCAATTCACCGCGCACGCGATAGGTGCCGCGCCGCAGCTCCATATCGTTGCGGCTGTACTGCATTTCCGCCAGCCGGCGCAGGATGGCGCGCTGATCGATCACCTCGCCCTGCACCAGCTGCAACACCATGCTCAGGTACTGGGTCGGGTCACCCAGGCCATAGATGGCCGAGACGGTGGCCACGATAATGGTGTCACGCCGTTCCAGCATGGCCTTGGTGGCCGACAAACGCATCTGCTCAATGTGTTCGTTGATGCTGGCATCCTTTTCGATGTAGGTATCTGAGGAAGGGACGTAGGCCTCGGGCTGGTAATAGTCGTAATAGCTGACGAAGTACTCCACCGCGTTATTGGGGAAGAATTCCCGAAACTCGCCATAGAGCTGGGCTGCCAGGGTCTTATTCGGCGCCATGATCATGGCCGGTCGCTGCAGCTGGGCGATCACATTGGCCATGGTGAAAGTCTTGCCGGAGCCTGTCACGCCCAGCAGTGTCTGGTGCGCGAGACCGGCCCGCGCACCCGCGACCAGACGCTTGATCGCCTCGGGCTGATCGCCGGCGGGCGTGAATTTAGAGCACAGCTCAAACATGTGTGGCGGTTCGCTCATGACGTGTTACCGATCGGAAGCTAGCCCAACATTATAAAGGGGATGGCGCCATAATCCGTGATGAGCGCCCGTTCCGGGTCACGGGGCTGCCCGGGCGCATCGCTTGCTAAATTCCTTGTGCGCAGATCAGGACACGAAGGACCGCCCTTGGTAAACTAGACGCTGGTTGGGGGGATCGCACGGCGCTCACAGCGCACTATCCTCCAGGAACATAAACATGAAGCATCAGGAACCGGCTGTGCCCCTCAGACCGTCTCATCGCATTGCCCAAATAAAACCATCCGCTACGATTGCTGTGGCCCAGAAAGCACGCGAATTACGCGCCGCTGGACGCGACATCATCTCCCTTGGATTTGGCGAACCGGATTTTGACACGCCGGACCACATCAAGGCGGCCGCCATCGAAGCGATTCAGGCGGGTGACACCAAATATCCGCCCGTTGATGGCACCGCCGCGCTCAAGGACGCCATCATCGCGAAATTCAAGCGCGACAATAACCTGAGCTACGAACCCGGCGAGATCACGGTAGGTAATGGCGCCAAACAGGTGCTGTTCAACCTCATGTGCGCCATCCTCAACGATGAGGATGAAGTCCTGATTCCGGCGCCCTACTGGGTGTCCTACCCGGATATGGTCAAAATGGCTGGCGGCGCGCCCGTGATTGTCAGCACCGGCGCTGAATCGGACTACAAGATCACGCCACGGATGCTGCGTTCTGCCCTCACCGGCCGTTCTCGCCTGTTGCTGTTGAACGCCCCGTCCAACCCCACCGGCAAGGTGTATACGGAAGAGGAATACTTTGAACTGGGCCGGGTGCTGCAGGAGCATTCCCGCCTGGTGATCGCCTGCGACGACATATACGAGCATATCTACTGGGCCGACTCGCCATTCCGCACGCTGCTGAACGTGTGCCCGGAGTTGAAAGACCGCACCGTGGTCGTCAATGGCGTGTCCAAGGCCTACGCCATGACCGGCTGGCGCATTGGCTACGCCGGCGGCCCGGCACCCCTGATGAATGCCATTCGCAAAGTGCAGAGTCAGAGCACTTCCGGCGCCTGTTCGATCTCCCAGGCCGCGGCCACGGCAGCGTTGGACGGATCACAGGACTGCGTGGCAGACATGCGCGACGAGTTTCACAAGCGCTATGAGTACATGCTCAAGGCTCTGAACGATATTGACGGCGTACACTGCCCGGAATGTGATGGTGCCTTCTACGCCTTTCCTTCCTTCCAGGGCGTGATCGACCGCATGGATGGCATCCACAACGACACAGAGCTGTGCGAGTGGTTTCTGGAGAACGCCGGGGTCGCCATGGTTCCGGGCACGGCATTTGGCGCACCGGGTCATATCCGCCTGTCCTTTGCGACCTCCATGGAACAGCTGCAGGAATGTATTGCCCGCATCGAGGGCGCGCTGAAAAACGCCTGACAAAGAGCGATCCTCTGACATAACCCAGCGCATTTCCGCGCTGGGTTTTTTTATGTCCCGCATTAGCCTGTTAGCATGGATCGGGCCACTGGACTCACGCTATTAGAACTGCTGACCACACTGACGATCAGCGCCCTGCTGACGCTGCTGGCCAGCCCCAGTCTGATCGATTATCTGGCGCGGAAACGCCTGCATACGGCCAGCGCCCAGTTGCATAGCGACCTGCACCATGCACGCCTGACCGCGATTAGCGGCAACCGTCGGATTGCCGTATGTCCCGGCACACCCGCCCGTGGCTGCCTGACACAAAGTCGCTGGGCCCATGGCTGGCTGGTATTCGAGGACGACAACCGGGACCGGCAGTGGCAGCCTGCAGAGCGCTTGCTCCACAGCAGCCAGGCCGTCACGCCCCTGCAGGTCCAGGGCAACCGCCTGGCGCTGGTGTTTTTTCCCAACGGGACCGCGCCGGGAAGCAATGCGACACTGATCTTTTGTAACCCGCAGCGCCCGCAGGAGCTGCGGGAGTTACGCATCAGCCTCAGCGGCCACATACGCCAACTTGCCACTGC
>JABSSV010000425.1 GCA_013213875.1 Lysobacterales bacterium | reverse complement strand
GGGCTCAGCGCACAACCGATCCAGGGTCCATTGGCTGATAAATTAAAATCCAGTTCCTTGGCGGCCTGCCGATTGGCAAGCCGCGGGCGGCCGTTCCCGTCCTTGTGTAGTGTGATCGCGTCCGGTGCCTGGCCGAGCCAAGCGGACAGGAGCGAGCGCAGCAGGGCGTGGGCGCAGGCAAAAGCCGCACGCAGTGGCTCCGTAGCGAATGCTCGGTGCCGGGCCTGCTCCTCGGCGCTCAGCAGTGCCAGGTGGGCCGGATCGGACGACGCCGGTGCGCGCACCAGGCACAGGGTAGGGGTATTTAACGGCATGCGGGTTGCTTCAACCGTCGGCCAGCATCCATTTGCGTAGCCGGTTGGAGTCGCCGAACGGTGTCAGCTTGCCGAAGGAGTTGAGTAGCACGATGGTGACGGCTTCTCCCTCGATGACTGCTTGCATCACCAGGCAGCGGCCAGCTTCATTCAGATAGCCGGTCTTGCTCACCTCAATGCTCCAGTTTGGGTTTTTCAGCAGACGATTGGTGTTGCCATAAACCAGCGGTCCCCTATCGCGCCAGGGCCTGACTTCGATACGTTGCGTGGTACTGGCCTTGCGAATCAGTGGATAGGAATCGGCGGCCCGCACCAGCTTCATCAGATCGTGGGCCGTGGAGACATTTTCCACCCGCAGGCCGGCCGCGTCCGCGAAGATGCTGTCGCTCATGCCCAGCAGGGCGGCTTTGGCGTTCATGGCGCGCACAAAGCCTTCCGTGCCACCGGGGTAGTGGCGACCCAGTGCCGCCGCGGCGCGGTTTTCGGAAGACATGATGGCCAGCATGAGCATTTGCTCGCGGGTCAGCGTCGCGCCCATGCCAAGCCGTGAGCCGGTTAACTGCACCAGATCCCGATCCGCCGGAGCAATGGTCAGCTTCTCATCCAGCGCCAGGCCGGAGTCCAGCACCACCATGGCGGTCATGAGTTTGGTGATTGAGGCGATGGAGCGGACGCTCTTTTCATCCTTGCGATAAATGACTCGGCCTTCGCTATCGGCCACTACCACGGCGGCGGAACGAAGGCCCGGCGAGCCGCTCAGCGCTTCAAAGCTGGACGCCCGGGCCACAGTCTGTGGCAGGCAAAGATACAGGCACACAGCGAGCGCCAGGTGCGCGAATGGTCGCAGCACAGTCATAGATTCCTCTCCATTCAGGAAGCTGCCTCCGGCCCTTAGGGGCTCTTGCTTGGCTGGCTTCCGGTCGATCCGCTGGAGCTATCATGGCACAGCGGCGCCGGGCCATAAAGGCCGGCTAGCTGTAGGCCAGCTCCGCACTGGGTGCGCTGAGTTCAAACGGTGTGCGCAGGGCATACAGTCGAAAGGCTGCCGGCACGAACAGGAAGCTCAGCACGCTGGTGAGCACCGTGCCACCGGCAATCGCAATGGCAAAGGGTGGCCAGAAGCCGCCGCCATCCAGAATCAGCGGCATGAAGCCCCCAAGCGTCGTTAACGTGGTGGAGCCGATATGGCGCGTGCAGTTCATGACGCCCTCGATCATGGCCTGGCGATCGCCCCGGGCCGAGAGACGCTGGGATTTCAACTCGGCGAGGATCACAATGGCCGCATTGATGGCCAGTCCGACCAGGCCCATAAGCCCGACGATGACCACAAAGCCAAAGGGGTAGCCGCTGGCCCATACGCTCAGCAGGCCAAGGCCCGCTGACAGACCGGCCACGGCGAAAATGATCGAGGACAGGCGAAAGGAATTAAAGCTCAACACCACGGTCATCACCAACAAGATGAGGATGAGTCCGGCGCTGCCCAGGAGATTACCGACGGCCGAATCACGCTTTTCACTCTCGCCGCCCACTTCGAGGCGATAACCGGGCGGCAGGGCCAGTGGGTCACTGTCCAGCTGCGCCTGCAGGCGTGCCAGTACCACCGCCGGTAGGACATCAGCGCGCAGATATGCCTCAATCGTATTGACCCGTTCGCCGCCGCGGCGGGTGATGGTGCCGGCTGCCGGTTCAATGACCGGCCTTACTAGACTGTCCAGTGGGATAGCCCGGTCCATACCGCTGCCAGCCACGTGCAATTGCAGCAGATCTGCCGGATGGCGCCGTAGCTGCTCATGCAGACGGACCCGAACCGGCAATTCCTCGGTGCCTTCCAGTATGGAGCCGGCAACCTGTCCGTCCAGCATGGACTGCAGCTGCGTGGCGAGCACCACCGGCGCCAGACCGGCCCGGCGCACCTGGTTTTCATCGGCCTCCAGTCGGATCTTGGGTCGGCCTCGGGTCAGCGTTGCGCGGGCGTGGATGACGTCTTCGGTCATGAGCAGACGTGCTCTCAGCTCATCGCCAAGTTCAGCTAGGAGAGCGGTCTGGGGGCCGTAGACGCGCAGTTCTACCGGCGCATTAAACGGCGGGCCCTGCTCAAGCTTGCGCACCAATATCTGCGCGCCGGGAAAGGCATCATCCAGTGTCTCTTGCAGTTTGGGGATGGCAGCATTGGCGGCACGGAAATCGCGCACACGCACCATGGCATGCGCGAAATTGGGCCGCTGATCGTAGCGCTGCATCATGTTGTAGTAGAACGATGGCGCGCTTCCGCCCAGGAACCACTGGACCTGTTCCGTACCGTCCTGCGCACGGATCAAGGGGTCTATGGCGTCCACCAGCGCGCGTGTGCTTTGCAGGCTGGCGGCACTGTCCAGATGGACCTCGACGGTGAACATGTCACGGTCAGAAGGCGGGAAGAATTGCTCCGCCATCTGGCCAGCCAGCCCAAAGCCCGCCAAGGGCAGGACAAGCGCTAGGGCAATGGCGCTCCGCGGTCGATCCAGCACCCAGCCGAGCAGGGCGCGAAAGCGTCGCGCCAGCGCGGGGATTTGTAGTCCATCGCGCTTGTCGCCGGGGCGCAAGAATCGACCTGCCAGGCCCGCCACCAGCGTGTGCGAGATGAGGTAGGAGCCCAGTAAAGCGAAAATGACCGAGATGGCAATACCGCCGACAAATTCACCGGAAGGCCCCGGCATGATGGCGATGGGAAGAAAGGCCAGCATGGTGGTCAGCGTTGAACCTGCCAGCGGGGCCCAAAGGTGTCGAAGTGCGCGGCGAACGGATTCCGCACGGCCATGGCCCTGGCGCAGGTAGCGCTGGATCGTATCGGTCATCACGATGGCGTTATCCACCATGATGCCCAGAGCAACCACCAGGCCGGTGACGCTCATCTGGTGAATGGGCAAGCCGTAGATGCGCAGGCAGGCGAGCGTGAAAGCGACCGTCAGGGGCAGGGCAAAGGCCACCAGCAGCGCCGCACGCCAGCCCAGGGTCAGAAACAGAACCGAGAGGATGACCAGGAAACCCAGCAGCACATTGGCTACCAGACCACCCAGCCGTTCGCTGGTATAGCGCTGTTGGTCAAACAAGGTACCGCGCGCCATATTGGCCGGCAGCAGGGCATCAAAATCAGCCAACACCCGATCCACGCCGGCGCTCCAGTCTTCGATGCGAACATCCGGCAGCATGCGTGCGCCGACGACCACGGAGGCTTCACCATCCACCAGCGCCTGACTGGCCAGGGGGGTGCGCGCACTACGCTGGATTTGCGCGATATCCCGCAGGCGCAGGGCGCGGCCATCTTCCGTCTCACGTAAAACGGTGGCGCCAAGGCTGTTGAGACTGTCCAGTTCACCGGAGACCTCCAGCAGCCACTCGCGATCGCCGCCGCGCAGTTGGCCCGCAGCGACCTTGGCATCGCGGGTTTCGATTGCGTGAGCGATATCGCCGATCGCAAGCCCCGCGTTGGCGGCCAGAACCGGGTCGATGGTCACCAGTATTTCCTCTTCTGGTGCACCATAGTTGCGCACCAGATCCATGCCGGGCACCGCCCGCAGGCGCGTGGCCAGTTCGCGGGCATAGCGGCCCAGCAGCAGCGTGTCTGGGGCGCCGGGGCCGGACCAGCTCAGCGACAGCAAACGCGTGAAGGCATAGCCGCGGTTCTCATCC
>JABSSV010000424.1 GCA_013213875.1 Lysobacterales bacterium | reverse complement strand
CTGTCCCGTGATCTGGTGGTGTGGCTGCCCCGTTTTTATGACCAGCGACCGCAACTCAACTACCCCGTGCTCTATCTCAATGACGGGCAGGATTTGTTCGACCCGGCCACCGCTGCTGGCGGCCGGGCCCTGGGGATTGACGAGGCTATGGACAAACTGATTCGCGAGCAAACCGTTGAGCCGGTTATCGTGGTTGGCATCTATCACGGCGATGAGCACCGGCTGGAAGAATTCACCCCCGAAAGTGTCCGCGGTCAGGCCTACATGAACTTCGTCGTGCACACGGTTAAACCCCTGATCGAGAGCCGCTATCGCGTTCGCCCGGGTCGTGAAAACACCGTGCTCGGTGGCGCCGCCATGGGCGGACTTATGGCGCTGGCTACCGCCTGGGAGCATGCGGACCAATTTGGTGCGGTGATGGCGTTCTCTCCTGCATTCAGCATCGCCGGCGGCGTGGGCGACTTTGCTGGCTTCGATGCGATTCCCTGGTTTGTGGCCCGTCACGGCACGCAGCGTCGACCGGTTTTCTTCTATCTCGATAACGGGGCGCAAGGGGTGGAGGCGCAGGCTATTCAGCCCGGTATCGATGAGATGGTGGCCCTGTTAGAGCAGTGGGGTTATCGTTGGGAAAGAGATTTTGTTTTTATTCAGGACCTCGATGCGACGCACGGTTTTGACGCCTGGCGTGAGCGTTTTCCCAACGCATTTACCAAGGCACTGCGCGGGGCCCGGCGCCTGCATGATGCGGTCATGACGGAAGCATCGGATTCCTCCCTGGCGACCTTGAAACCCCCGGCGCCGGCGAGCGCTTCAGCGGGGCGTTGAACCGGCGAGCGTGTTTTCTCGACACATAAAAAACCCGACCATGGGCCGGGTTTTTTGGTCGCGTTCGCGGCTATTTAAAGCAAAGACTAGCCGCCGGTCGCTTCTCCCGCTTCCTTAAGGAGTTGCTCCAGTTCTTCTGACTGGCGCACTTCCGGCAGTTCCTGACTCATGAGTTCCGCGCGACGAATCTCGCTGTCTACGTAGTTGATCCACTGCTGCGCGGGACGTCGGCTGCGGTCATCCCGTGATGCGGCCTCAAAGGCTGCACGTGCGTCGCTGAACTTTTTCTGATTAAACAGCGCCATGCCCAGCATGATATTTGCCGTATCGGTTCGCTTAACTCCGCCCGCCTGCAAACCACGTCGCACTGCGCGCGCTGCCTGATCCCAGTTTTCCACGTTCAGATAGGACTGGGCCAGCCGCACGTACAGCTCGCCGTCATCGCTCAATTCGGCGGCGCGGGCCAGCGGCGGAATGGACTTTTCGTCCTCGCGGGCGGTGTACCAGGCCTGCGAGAGCAGACGCAGGTTCCGTTCATTGGCCTCTACCAGCCCGGAGTCCATCTCCTTTTCCAGCAGCACGGCGGCCTTGTAGGGCGTTTCATGCAGCAGGTAGAGGTTGGCAAGGTTCACCACATAGGGCGCTGTGTCGATAAAGCCCTTCTCATACAGTGCTTCAACGATCACCAGCTGCTTCATGGTGTCTTCCAGTTCCGAATGGGCGCCGGCCAGCGTCAGCAGGTAGGTATCCTTGGGATAGTACTGAATCAGTTCTTCAAGTACCGCAATCATGTTGCGATAGTCGCGCTTCTCGTAATAGATCACGCGCAGAAGCAGCAGCCAGTTTTCCTTGGGTATGTTGCCCTGGGCGCGGTACATATCAATACCGGTCTTGATCGGCTCCAGAGCGCTATCGTAATCCTCGAGCTGGAAATAGGCCTGTCCCATCAGCATGTACACGTCCGGGGCCGGTTCATCGACGCGGTTCATGAGGTCCTTGATGGTGGCCAGGGCACCGCGATAGTCCTCAATGGAAAACTGCAACTGGGCTTTGGTTTTGAGCGTGCTGAGCATCAATGCTTCGGGTAGCTCCGGCTGCTCCAAAACCTTGTCATAGGCGCGCACCGCATCGGCGTAGCGCTCCTGCAGATAGTAGGAATAACCGGTCAGGTTCCAAATCTGTGCCGTTTCATAGGGCGACAGCTTTTCATTGGTCAGCAGGGCCTTGATGGCTACATCAGCGCCTGCATAGTCCTTGGCTTCAACCTGCTCCTGAATCGCGCTAAGCGATTCGTAGACGGATTGATTCATAGCAACCGTCTGCTTGGTTTTCTCACCACCATCTTGGGCCACGGCCGTGGTAGCCGGTACAGCCAGTAAAGCGGCCAGGGCGGCGCTTAACAGATGTTTACGTGTGTTCATCGGCATGCCCTTAATCGGTAAGCTGATAGGTAAAGCGGTTGCGGACACCCGGTACTTCGACGGCCTGACCATCAATCACGCGGGGCTTGTATTTGAACTTGAGTGCGGCCTGTACTGAGGCCCGATGGAACAGGCTGCTGGTACAGTCGCTTTCCACCACGGACGGATCGCGTACGGTGCCCTGCCGGGTCACCGTGTAGATCACCGTGCAATGCCCCTGCACCCCGCGGGACGCAGCACGTTGGGGGTAGATGGGGGAAACCTTCACGATGGGCAGGTAATCCCCTTCGCCGACCCCCAGGCTGAACCCACCGGTCATATCGATTTCCGTTTGTACCGGTGCGGCCTGGATGGCGATCTTCTCAGCGGTCGGATCCAGGTTATCCAGCTGCGGCGTGGGCGGCTGCGGTGGCGGCGTGTCCGGCTCCGGCGGCTTCTCAGGCTTGCGGTCTTCGCGCTTGATTTGTTCATCGCGCTGCACGCGCACAAAGTCCACCAGGGATCCCCGCGCATTTTCATCGAGCGTGCGATCAGCCGTTTCGATCATGTACTGCATAAACCAGAACAGGAATAGCGTAATGATCAGGCCAACCACGAAACCAATGCCAAGGCGGACCAGAGTGCCGCTCTGACGCGCGTCCATGATTTCATTGACGGTTGCTGACATGGGAATTCCTCAGTCGTCGTTGGCCGCGATGGAGACGTTATAAACGCCTGCCTGACGCGATGCATCCATCACCTGGATCAGCGTATCGGTCTTGGATTCCTTGTCCGCCTGAATCACCACGGAGCCCTGCGGGTTCTCAGCGTGCAGACGCTCAATATTCGGGCGCACGGAACGGATGTCGACCTGCCGACGATCAATCCAGATGTCATTGTTCGGACCGATGGCGATCAGGATATTGGCTTTTTCCTGCTTCACCGCGGTCGGTGCGTCAGGACGGTTCACATCGATGCCGGCTTCCTTGATGAAGGTGGCGGTCACGATGAAGAAGATCAGCATGATGAAAACCACGTCCAGCATGGGCGTGATATTGATTTCTGACTCTTCTTCTTGCTGCTGTTGTTGTAAAAACTGCTTCATTGGCTGTTTCTCCGGAGGTCCGCCGCGGACGGCGGAACTCCTGCTTAGCTGTGACGGATGACCAGATGATCACCCAAAAGTTCACGTTCACGCTCGGCACGACGCTTCAGATAGGTGCTCATGGCAATGCCCGACAGGGCTGCAACCATCCCCGCCATGGTGGGAATGGTGGCCATGGAAACACCGGAGGCCATGGAACGCGGGTTGCCCGAGCCTGACACGGCCATGACCTCAAACACATTGATCATGCCCCAGACCGTGCCGAACAGTCCCAGCAGGGGACAGAGTGCGACACAGGTTTCGATAATGGGCAGATTACGGTTCATGGCGCGGCTAACCACTGAGATAAGCCGTGTCCGAACCTGATGTGCGTTCCAGGACTGGTGGTCCTCACGAGCGCTCCAGATATCTTCCGTCGCAGCCACCATTTTCCGATGGCTGGAGCGGAAGTAAATGAGACGCTCGATAATGAGGATCCACATGAACAGCGTCAGGATACCGATCGCATAGAGTGCGATTCCACCGAGCTCCAGGAAATCCCGGATGGTCTCGAGGAACGGCAGATAGTAAAAGATCGTATCCATGCCTCTTCCTTAGCGTGCGTTCAGCTGCGCTTCGGCCTGCTCTGCCAGGATGCCGCAGGACTCTTCCTGCAGAATCTGGGTCAGGCGCCGGGCACGGCTGGACACCAGCGTGTGCAGGAAGACGGTCGGAATTGCGACCACCAGACCCAGCACCGTGGTCACCAGAGCGGTCGAAATACCGCCGGCCATAAGCTTTGGATCACCTGCGCCATAGAGCGTGATCGCCTGGAAGGTAACGATCATGCCGGTCACCGTACCGAGCAGGCCCAGCAGCGGTGCGACCACGGAAATGATCTTCAACAGCGGCAGCATGGCGTTGAATTTCGGCGTTTCGCGAAGGATCGCCTCGCCGAGCTTGAGCTCTAGGGCCTCCACATCGGTACCGGAGTGCTCCTTGTAGACCTTCAGCACGCGGCCCAGCGGGTTATCGCCTGGCTGGTCCGGATTCTTGATCTGGGCCTTCACTTTGGCGCTCATGCCGGACAGGACAATCAGACGCCAGAGGGCAATCAGCACACCGATGATGCCAAGCGCGATAATCACGTAGCCCACTTCCCTACCCTGTGCGATGCGCTCGCCAAGGCTCGGCGACTGGACCAGCAGGCCCAGCAGTTGGCCGCGGGTCGGATCCAGGCCGACGGGCAAGACGCCTGAGCTGGCGCTCTCCAGGTCCGGAATGCGGTTGGTGTAGCGGCCCTGCGGCTGACGCTGCAGTTCCACCACGCGACCAGTCTCCGGAATAAACTCAAGATATTTGCCGTTACTGACCAGGTTGAAGGCGCCGATGCGCACCACGTCCTGTTGCACTTCTTCACCGTTGGCGTTAACCACCATGGTGGGGAAAGACACGACCTTGCCGGTTTCGGTCATCTCCCGCTGCAGTTCGAACCAGAGGCGCTCGATTTCATCCAGGGATGCCATGCGATTGGTCTGCCCCATCTTGGCGGCGAACTCGGTCATCCACTCAAGCCGATCCGGAAATTGCACCTGGGTCACGGAGGTGCTCATCTGGCCGATGCCGTCGCCGGCTGCCTGCTGCAGCACACCGAAGAGTTCCTTCAGGTCGCCCAGCGCTTCATTCAGCTCCGCTTCGAGCTCGATGATGGCGCCGTCATTGACGTCAAACTGGCTCTCCAGTCGCTCGGAAAGCTGTTCCTGGCGGGTTTTTTCACCGCGCATGTCAGCCAGCAGCTGCTGCTGGTTGGCACGGTCGCTGCGGAACGCCTGCAGGCGCTCCCGCGCCGCTTGCGCGTCGCTGGCACGACCGGATGCAACTTGCTGCAGCAGTTCGTCCAGGTTGACGGGCTCGTTGGCCACGGCGGGCACAGAAAGGCTGGCGCCCAGTACGAGCACACCGGCCGTACGTGCCAGTTTGCTCATGGTCTTGTGCATGAAAGCGCTCATTGGCTCACCCCCGTCGGTGCTGCTACCGGGGCAACGATAAGGTCCGGAGCCACCTGCTTGCGTGCGATGGCCAGACCATCGGCAATCTGTGCCTTGTAGGTTTCTTTCGGCAATTCCACCCAGGTTCGTGCATTGTTGTCCCAGGCGCCGGTAACCGCGCCACCCACGGACTGATAGGTCAGGGACACGCGACCAATGCGCAGGAAGTCCACCTCCAGCTGGCGACCGTCGACGTCCAGGGAGCCCTTGTAGGCTTCGATGGTGCGACCGTAGTCATTTTCAATGGAGTAGGCCTCAAGGATGTTGCGCAGCTTTTCGGCCGCGGTCACGTCGGAGCGATCCATCATATTGCGCAGGCGAGCGATTCGATCCGCGCGCTCCTGCTGTAGAAAGGGCGTATCCAGTTCCACGAAAGTCTCCAGTGAGTCCAGCATGCTGGTCATCAGTGGAACAATCTGGCGTTCGATCAGGGCCACGTTTTCAATCGATTCGGTCAGGGCGGTCATTTCCATTTCCTGATTATCGATCTGGCGCTGCAGAAGGCTGTTGTAGACCACGAGACCGTCAACCACTTTGGATTCGGTCTGGTAATCAGCGACCAGGGATTCAATCTGGTCGGCTACTTGTTCGATGCGCCGCTGGTCCGCCTGTGCGGCAGCCGCACGTGCTTCACCAGCGTCGGTAATCTGCTTGATCGTGGCGGCACTCACCGCGGCGGGTAGCCCCAGCATCGCGGTCACCGCGAGGGTGGCTGCGCCTGGCAGGGCCCATTTCAATCGCTCTTTCATCATTTCGAGTCTCGAGTTATGGATGGTTTCTTGGGGTCAGACAAAGTGAAGGCACACTCTATATTTAAGATCAATAGCGGTCAAACCTCGCACTTACGTATAAATTTCTCAAGCGAGCACACAGGCGCGCCGGAGCCGGTTTTGTATTCCTGGGATGGTTTCTAGGCGACCCTCTAGCGGGGTTTGCTGTGGCCCGAGGCGGTCCCCAACCGCCCCCACAGTGTGCACGATAATCGAACGGCGGGGGTAAAAAAAAAGTTATCGCTTCTTCCCGGCGAGCAAAGTCGGCCTAAGCACGGCACTCATAAAGCTGCGGGTCTTCCAAAATGGGCGCGATGGCATCGCCAAAGCGTTGCGCCCAGTTCTGTGCCAGCGTGGTTGTGGCGATCAGGTCCTGGCGGAACTCAACGCCCACGCAGGGGAAGCCCTGTTGTTCCGCGTGAACGTCAACCGTGTAATCGTTCAAATGAGCGCCTGAGTAGGGCTCATT
>JABSSV010000423.1 GCA_013213875.1 Lysobacterales bacterium | reverse complement strand
TTCTCGGCCGCCAGGGTCGCAGCGTCGGAGGGCTGGGTGCCTTCTTCCCAGATCCGTCGCGCCTTGATACCGGATATTTCTTCCAGCAGATTGCCGCGGATGCCCAGCCGCTTGAGCGTTGGTTCAAGTCGTTTTTCAATTTCTGCCGAGGTCAGGCGAATCGGTGCCTCTACGGCGGCCAAGGACTGGATCACAACGTTCTTAAAATGCATTGGACTAGCTCTCTCAGGCGGGTCGGCCATTGGCGGCCGGATCTCCTTGCGCTCTTAGGTGGGGGGAGTGAAGGCTTGCTTCAAGTAGTACCTCCCTCCCGCCGCTTTGGTTAGACTTGGCGCAGGTAACAGCGGCACAGGGTAGCAACGGCAGTGGAACGGGGCAACGTGGCGGGTAAGGAACTGGAATTTGCACAGCGTCATATGCCGCTGCGCGAACTGGTTTTGCCTGCGCCGGGGACCGCCGATCTTTGGCTGCTGGACCTGCTCCGCCTGGGGAGCCCGCTGCAACCCGGTGAGCCTATGCCTGCGCAGGGCCTTACGGTGCGTCAGCAGCGGGCCATGCGGCGCTTCTACCTGCGCCTGCTGCTGGGTAGCTACCTCGGCTTGCCTGGCAAGGACGTCCACATTTCGCGCGTTATTAAGGGCAAACCGGTGCTGGATCCCGCGCAGCATGAATCCACGCTGCAATTCAGTATGGCGGCGAGTGACCGCTACTGCTTGATTGGCGTAACCAGCGGTGCCGCCATTGGAGTGGATCTGGAAACGCGTGAGCGCCAGGCCGGAAATCCCCTGGGTCTGGCGCGACGCTATTTCTCCCGTGAGGAATACGCCGAATTGGCCGCGCTGCCAGCAACAGAGTTGCCCGCGGCTTTCCTGCACAGCTGGGCCTGCAAAGAGGCCATGGTGAAGGCGGCGGGCCACGGCATTGCCAATCGCCTCGCGCGTTTCACGGTAAACGTGCGCCCCGGTGAACCGGCGGCCGTGCTGTCCATGGAAGAGGATGACGCCAGCGCGTGGCAACTGCGCTCTTTCGTCGCCGGCCAGGCGCTTATGGGCGCGGTCACGGTGCGCTATCCCGAGCTGAAGCTGCGGGGTTTTGCGCTGCTGCCGGTTGCATAATCGCCGCCCGCAGGACGCTTTCCGGACCGCTATCGCTTAACTGAATCGCGCCGCCCAGGCGTTCCACGCCCAGCTGTTGATAGATCGCGCTGAGATCGGGAAAGTTTCTGGCCTCAATATGCTCCGCGTACACGCTCATGAACACATCGGTGTTGTTGAGACGGTCCAATTCCTGCAACAGCTCATCGGCAAACCAGCGTTTGCCGGCATCGAAGCAGCAGTCATGCAGGGCTCGCAGGGCCGTGTCGAGGGTTTTTGTTCCCGCCGTTTGCCGGCGCAGTCGCATGTCCGCCTCCAGCATCATGGCCGCGCCGGACCAGTACACCCGTCGCGTGCTGCGCCAGCCGGACCGGCTGGCTTCGCGAAGGGTATCCCCGTGTACGCTGTCCCGGCCGCGCTGAAAACCGTCTTCCATGGCTTGCCAGGCCTGCCGTTCCGTCAAGCGCCCGTCGCGGGCGCGCAGCACGTTTTGGTAATAGGAAGCCATGCCCTCCGACAGCCAGCGGTCGTCGCGGGCCACAAAGGGCAGCAGTAGATGGCTGAATTCATGAGTGGCGGTCCAGTCCGCGCGGAACTCTTCCAGTGGGCGCGTCTCATCCACATAGAACTGAACTGCGGCGCCACCTCCGCGAATCACATGGGCCCAGGGCACGGGCTCCGAGCGTGGACCCAGGGCCACCACCAGCACCTGCGTGTGCGCGCGGGGAAAGTGTCCGAATACCGAGCTGGTCGCCGCGGCCGACTCTTCCACCCACACGCGCAGCTTGTGAGCCGTGGCGGCGTCGTGTACGCCGAGCAGGGTTAGTTCCAACTGCCCGCCCGCCAGGGGTATGGGTTGCGGCGTGAAGGGTCCGATGGCGCTGCGCGAGGTCCAGCTGGTCGCCGTTGGCTCGGGGCGGTAGAGCGTCGGGTCGCCCTCGTCACGTGGCCAGGGGGAGGACAGTTGCTGTCCGGCGGGCAAGCTGACTCGCACCTCCACGGGCCGTTCCCGCGGGCCTTTCCAGAACCACAGGGCCGTTTCTGCGACCACGCTGTCACCGACCATGTAAGCCGTTGCGTAGTCCATGGCAGCGGCCGCTGCTGTCAGCTCGTAGTGCCAGGTCAGGCAGGCATTGGGCGGTAGTTCCGGTAACAGCATGCGGGTAGCCGTATTGCGGGCGGTCAGCGTTTTCTCACCAAATTGGATCGCTGAGGCATGCTGCGCTGCTGCCTCGTGTCGATAGAGCCGGTCCGGTGCTTTGCCGTGGAAGCACAGTTGCACATCTACGCGCTCCAGCCCCTCGCTGAACTGCACCGCATAGCGATCCACCGCAGCGCTCGCACTGCTGGCCAGCAGGGCGCATAGCAGCAGGGAGGTTTTAAACCAGGGAGTCATGGTCGATCCGGGCGCAACGCCAGCGCTGCGCCGGCAGGAGCTCAAGCAGAACACGCAAGCGGTGAACCGTCAGTCAACGGGGCTCCGGCTGTCCGGGTTCAGGAGCGGCCTAGCGAGCGCAGAAGAATGATCGTGGCCAGCGTCAATAGCCCCAGACCGGGTGCGGACAGACCGGCCACGAACCAGGGACCGGTTTGCAGGCCGGTGAGCAAAGCGCCGGCGATCGCTACCGCGCCACCCGTCAGCACGCCCAGCGTGCGGCGGTGGGCGCTAGCATGTTCAGCGCGCAGCTGTGCGAGGTCCTCGGAGGTGATGTGGGTGCGCAGCTCGCCCTGGGCGGCCCGGCGTAGATAGTCGCGGATTAGCACGGGCAATTCCGGTGCCTGGGAAAGCCACAGGGGCAGCTGCTCGCGCAGGTCCCGGGCCACGTGCTCCAGGCCCTGCTTTTCGCGCATGATCTGTTCCAGTTCGGGCTTCGCTACCCCCCAGATATCCAGGCTGGGATGCAGCTCACGGCCCAGCCCTTCAATGTTCAGAAGCGTTTTCTGCAGCATCACCAGCTGGGGCTGAATTGCCAGATCGAAACGGCGCGCCACCTTGAACAGCTTGAACAGCAGTTCACCGAAGGACACTTCGTTCAGCGGGCGGGTAAAGTTGGGTTCGCCCACGGTCCGCACGGCCGCCTCCAGCTCATCAATGCGCGTATCCGCTGGCACCCAGCCGGCATCAATGTGAAGCTGGGCGACGCGACGGTAATCACGCCGGAACAGGGCCAGAAAGTTCTCCGAGATATAAAACAGATCCTTGGAGGTCAGGCTGGCAACGATGCCGAAATCCAGTGCGATATAGCTGGGATTGGCCGGGTCCGTCGCATCCACCAGGATATTGCCCGGATGCATATCGGCATGGAACAGGTTGTCGCGAAACACCTGTTGATAGAACAGGCGCACGCCCAAG
>JABSSV010000422.1 GCA_013213875.1 Lysobacterales bacterium | reverse complement strand
GGCGCTTTAACGACGATGGTGAGCCAGCCGGCTCTGCAGGCCGCCCCATGCTGGCGCTGCTGGAAAGCCGCGACCTTGATGGTGTGATGGTAATCGTCACGCGCTATTTCGGCGGCATCAAGCTGGGCGTGGGCGGCCTGATCCGCGCCTATGGAGGCAGTGCCGGCAAATGCCTGGACCAGGGTGAATGGCAGAAAAAAGTGCGCTGGCTACGCTGTGAACTGGTGGCCGACTTCGACTTGTCCGGCACCGTGCATCAACTGCTGGACCGCTACGGGGCGGAAAAACAGTCGGAAAGTTTCAGCGAACGCGGCATGGTATTGCAACTGTCGCTAACCGAGTCCAGTCTGGAACCTCTGCGAAAGGACCTGGCTGAGGCCAGTCGCGGTCAGGCCAAGCTCTGGCTTAGTCGCTGATCAATTCCACTGGCGACTGCGTGACCTGCGGCAGGCTGGCTGCAAAATCAGCCCCCATAAGCAGCGAGGGCGTGTAAAAGCCCCCTTCCCGCTGCCCAGCAAGCAGGCCGTCAATGACGCCCAGAGAGGCCGTCACCGTGACGTCGTAACCGTTGGGCCCGCTCAGAGTCGCCTGGGCCCGGCGCCCATCGGCGCTCACCACTTCACCCCAGACCTCCACACCGCTGTTCTCACGACCCGTATCGCTGGGGCCGGCCCGCCCGGCTTCAATCTTGCGCTTCAGTCGCTCCTGCACCCAGCGCCAGCGCAACACGGGCTGGATCTTCGCCAGGCGCCGGAGCCGCGTAATCGCTGCCGGCGGCGTGGAAAGATACACCTCGATATTGGGCACGCCGGTTGATACCCAGGCCGTGAACACGTCACCCCAGGGGATGGTTACGGCTTGACGTTCACCCTTCGCGAAGGGAATCAGGCGATCACGCCAGCCCAACGGCACGGTGACCAGTTCACCATCGCGACGAATCATGCCACCACGGCCCAGACCCTCGACACCGGTTTTGGCCGTGCCACGGCTGGGACCACCCCCGGCCTCAAAAGCCAGCGTCAGGTGGGTAGCCGCCGGCAGCGCCTGGACCAGAGAAGCGGCCAGACAATCGGTAGGCACCACGTCAAAACCCACGCCCGGGCAGACCACAATATCGGCCTTACAGGCCCGCTCATGCTGTTCCCAAGCGTGCTTGAATACGCTGATCTCGCCGGTGATATCCAGATAGTGGACGCCGGCAGCGAGGCAGGCTTCCAGCATGGGTGCGCTGGTTTCCGAGAACGGGCCGGCACAGTGCAGCACCAGGGACAAATCCGCCAGCGACTCCGCGTCCATTTGGCTCAGATCGAAAATCCGGCTGCTCAAGCCCAGTTCCTGGGCCAGCGCCTCCACGGCGGGTCCATTACGCCCTGCCAGTACGGGCTGCATGCCCCGTCGCACTGCTTCACGAGCCGTCAATTCACCGGTATAGCCGTTGGCACCGTAGATCATCCAAGCCATGACAGCCCTCCTCTCGTTAAAAAAGCGATCCCTGATCGCCGGCATCATCAGGCAATGCCGGTTCTTTCTCCGTCACCGCGCGCTCCTCAAGCCCTTGCTCGGCATCGGGGACCTGTTCCGGCGCCTTTGCGTGGCCCGCGGGACTGACCGGCGCTTCAGATCCCGGACCGGAATCCTCAGTGGCCAACGTCGCAGCTGGCGATGCCTCAGCAAATGTCACGCTTTCCAGTCCACCCACCGTCTCAACGGCGACTTGCGCGTCGGACGGCTCTTCGACAGGCAAGCTGGGCGCATTCCCAGCAGCCGCTGCCTCCTGGTTCACCGAGGGCTGTGCAGGGTCAAGGTCCGCATTCACCAGCGCCATGAGCTGTCCCACCGTGCAGTGTTCCTCAAGCGCATGTCGCAGGGGTTGACTCCCATGCAGCGTGTAGCAATTTCTGCGCCCCTGCTTACTGACGCTGAGCATGCCGACATCCTGCAGATCACGCACTATTTTTTGCACGGCGCGCTCGGTAATACCGACCTCGACTGCCACATCGCGCAGCCGCGCGTTGGCGTCGCGAGACAGCACCACCAGCACGTGGCCATGGTTGCTAAATAGTGTCCACTGGCTCATAAAAAGAGGCTTTGGCAAGAATAGATGGCACGAATTGTATTTCGTGTTTCCCGATTCTGCAAATAGGACCCCGGCCCGGAGGTACTAGAACCCGGCGGCCAGCTCCGAACCCTGGCGAATGGCATGCTTGGCATCCAGTTCGCGGGCTTCGAATGCACCACCGATGAGATGATGTACCACACCCAAGTCTTCCAGTTGCGAGGAGAGATCGCGATTGGACAGTTGCCCGGCACAGACGATC
>JABSSV010000421.1 GCA_013213875.1 Lysobacterales bacterium | reverse complement strand
CAGCGGGTGCGAGCGGGTTTCCATCCATACCAGCGTGTCAAAGAAACGCTGGATATTGTCCACATAATCCCGTGCTTCATAGCCGCGCGCATAGCCGTAGCGCGTCTGTCGGTGCCAGCGCTCCTGTGCGAGCAGTGGCAGGGTCTGGCGTACATCAAGCCAAAGGTCCGGATTGCCGCCGCGTTGTTGCGTAAGGCGCCGGGCGTCTTCCAGATGGCCCATGCCGATGTTGTAGGCGGCCAGCGCCATCCAGGTCCGATCTGGTTCCGCAATGCGTTCGGGCAGGCGGTTACGCTGCTGAATGAAATAGGCGGCGCCCCCGCGGATACTCTGCAGCGGATCTCGACGGTCTTCAATGCCCAGCGAGGCCGCGGTGTTGCGGGTGAGCATCATCATGCCACGCACGCCGGTGCGGGAAACGGCGGCCGGATCCCAGTGTGATTCCTGGTAGCCCATGGCGGCCAGCAGCCGCCAGTCCAGGGCCTGCTGACTGGCTGCTTCCTGAAAGAAAGGCAGATAGTGCGGCAGGCGGTCACGCATGCGGCGCTGGAAATGGATCATGTCCACTGGTTCCAGGTGGTCTGCCGCTTCAAAAAACGGTGCCTGCAGCGCTTGCAAGCGGCCACTCTCAAGCTCCGTGCTCATGTAAACCCGTGCGGCATGGGCGAGACTGTCGTCATCGTCGCGCGCGAAAGCCCAGGCCAGCGGTTGGGCATCACCAACGGTAAAGGCGGCGCGTACTTCCGGGTAGTAGCGCTGGTGCAAGCGGTAAATGCGCTCGTCCACCAGCGTGTACTCGAACTGGCCTTCTGCGACCGCGTGTAGTAATTCTTCAACGCCAACGTCGCTACGGGCGGTCCAGCTGAGCTGGCCGTGTTTTTCCGCCAGTTGCTGCAACTGTTCTTCGTAGCTGGAGCCCGCCAGCACGGTACCGGCCAGTCCGGCCAGGTCATCCAGCTTGTGCGGCCGGGGCAGATCGCGCCGATAGACGACCAGCGTGTGGGTGCTCGCATAGTCAGGCCCGAAGCGGAACTGCCGTTCACGCTGAGGCGTGCGCGTCAGATTGGCGGCGATCAGGTCGCCTTCACCGCTGCCCAACAGCGCTTCGAGATCCCCAAACTGATCCGCGACGCGAACTTCCAGCTGCACGCCGAGTTGCTGGGCGAAATCGCGGGCCATGAGATATTCCGGACCGGTGGGCGCTTCGCCTTCGATAAAGTAGCTGCTGGCACTGTTGCGGGTCAGCATGACCAGCGTGCCGCGCTCCTTAACGGCAGCGAGACGATCGGGCGGGGGCGGCGTCAGGGCGGCCGCGCACCACAGCACACCGGCCAGCACGAGGCCGGTCAGGGGCAGGGCTTTCAGTAGCCTGCGCTGTTGTGCGGTCTTTGCGTCCATCAAAAGGCGCCGTCTTTCTGACAAAAGGCCGCGTATTCTACAAAAAAAACAGTCCTTTAGCGAGTTTTTTCCTGCGCCCTGAGAAGGCGGGATTCTGATCTCCTTTTGAGCCCCGGTAGCCCGGGGGCAGGGAGCAGTAAAAAAACCCTGCCAAGCGGGTGCCTGCGCAGGTTGGCCACGGTACAATTCGCCTTTGCTAGAGCATATGCAGGAACCATTTTCCATGGCCATTCGTACCCGTTTTGCGCCCAGCCCGACCGGCTTTCTCCACGTGGGCGGCGCACGCACCGCGCTTTTTTGCTGGCTGCAGGCCCGTAAAGAAGCGGGCACGTTCATTTTGCGCATTGAGGATACGGATCTGGAACGCTCCACAGAGGCCTCCGTGGAGGCTATTCTCCAGGGCATGGCCTGGCTGGGACTGCAAGAGGATGAGGGGCCCTACTATCAGAGCCAGCGCTTTGAGCGCTATGCGGAGGTGCTGGAGCAGTTGCGCAGCCAGGGGCTGGCCTATCCCTGCACCTGCAGTAAGGAGCGCCTGGAGGCGCTACGGGCCGAGCAGATGGCTGCCGGTTTAAAACCCCGCTACGACGGCCGCTGTCGGGATCGGGAGGCGCTGGATGAAGGGGTGGCGCCGGTCATGCGCTTTCGCAACCCTACGGACGGCGAGGTGGTCTTCCATGACCAAGTGCGTGGACCGGTGCGCTTTGCCAATGAGGAGTTGGATGACCTGGTGATTGCCCGTCCCGATGGTTCTCCCACCTACAACTTCTGCGTGGTGGTTGACGATATGGATATGGAGATCTCGCTGGTTATTCGCGGGGACGACCACATCAACAACACGCCCCGGCAAATCAATATTTACCATGCGCTGGGGGCTACGCCGCCGGATTTTGCCCATGTGCCCATGATTCT
>JABSSV010000420.1 GCA_013213875.1 Lysobacterales bacterium | reverse complement strand
GTTCTTCTCCATTTCCTCGAACAGCGCTTCGCGCACCGCGGGCGCGGCGTCCTCGCGTGCACGCTCCGGTTCCTCCGCGAGCGGTAGGCTGATATCAACCGGGATGACCAGAATACGGTGATAGGGTTGCGCGCCCAGCAGGGTCTGGAGCCGGTCCAGCACGCTTTGCAGTTGGTCATTTTTAATGCACATGCGCACCCGCAGCAGCCCGTCCTCATTGAGCTCCATGCGGCGATACTCGACGGCCTGGGCCTTTGCGGCAAGGGCCCGCAGCGTCTCTGCGCTGCTTTCTTCCGCGATGACTTCGACGATTTTCATGCGTTTGTCTCAGGCAGCCGTAGACAGGGCGGCCGCGTGCGCACGCGCTGCCTCTGCCAGGCCCTGCAGGTCGTAGCCGCCTTCGAGAATAGACACCAGCTTGCTGTCGCAGTGATCGTCGGCCAGGCCCATGATCTCGCGTGTGAGCCACTCGTAATCGGGTGTCTGAACTTCGAGCTGCCCGAGCGGGTCCCGGTGGTGGGCGTCAAAGCCCGCCGATAAAAGAATGAGATCCGGTGCAAAGGCATCAACGGCTGGCAGGCCCCGTTGTCCCCAGGCAGTGCGAAACACGTCGCTGCCATCGCCGGGGGCCAGCGCCAGGTTGAGCACGTTACCTACGCCGGTTTCATCCGGATCACCGGTGCCAGGGTAGAGCGGCATTTGATGGCTGGAAACGAACAGGACGCTGGGGTCGGCTGCGAAGATCTGCTGCGTGCCATTGCCGTGATGCACATCGAAATCAATGATGGCAACGCGTTCGATGCCGGGCTGGGCCTGCGCATGGCGCGCACCAATAGCGACGTTGTTGTAGAGGCAAAAGCCCATGGAAAAATCCGTGCCCGAATGGTGTCCCGGTGGCCGGCTGGCGACAAATGCGTTCGGTGCCTGGGCCGCCAGCACCTGCTCCACGGCAAAACACAGCCCGCCGGCACCACGGGCGCTGGCAGCCAGTGAGCCACGGCTCATGAGCGTGTCGCTCTCGCTCAGGGCCACGCGCCCATCGCTGGGCTCCATTTCGGCCAGCCATTGCTGGTAGCTGTCGCTGTGCACCCGTCTGACCTGCTCTTCGCCAACCAGCGGGGCAGGCAGGTATTCGAGCTTTCGAAGACCTTCAAGGCCGCCGAGAACGGCTTTTAAACGACGAATCTGCTCCGGATGGCCGGGCCCCGGATCGTGCTGCAAACAGTCGTCATGGTGAATGATCAGCGTGCTCATGGTCGCCTGCGGTCGCTAAAGGGCAGAGCATACTCTTCTCCGGGGTGGCTTCGCCAGCCGTCATCCAGAAGGCAGGATTGGCTAGCGAGTGCGATGCAGGGGCAGGCGGGTGGTTTCCTTTACTTCCTCCATCACCACGTAGGAGCGGGAGCCATTAACGCCGGGCAGGGCCAGGATTTTTTCGCCGAGGAAGGCCCGGTACTCGGGCATGTCCCGCACCCGTGCCTTGATCAGGTAATCAAAGTTGCCGCTGACCAAATGACAGTCTAGGACTTCGGGCAGTTTCTGCGCTTCGTTGCGAAATTCTCGAAATACGTCGCGGGCGTTATGCGTCAGGCTGATCTCGACAAAAACCAGCAGGCCTGCGTCGACTTTTTCCGGGTTGAGCAGGGTGGTGTAGCCCAGGATGTAGCCATCTCGCTCCAGGCGTTTCACGCGTTCCAGACAGGGGGTAGGCGTAAGGTTGACGCGCTTGGCCAGCGCCACGTTGGAGATGCGTCCATCATCCTGCAGCACCTCGAGGATGTGGCGGTCGATACGGTCCAGAGGTTTGCTGTCGCGAGGCATGTGAATCCTTACAGCGGGACAAGTTAGAAGAATATAATGCTGCATGGCGCTTATCAATAGTCAGCTATGCTGCCTTTAAGCGTATAAAATAGTGGATCAGTTTACCGGAGCGAATAAATGAAGATTGGTGTGCCAAAAGAAATAAAAAACCACGAGTACCGCGTAGGTCTGGTACCTGCGTCCGTGCGTGAGCTCACGGCGCGCGGCCACGATGTATTTGTGGAGACCGGTGCGGGTGAGGGTATCGGTATGTCCGACGAGGACTATCGCAACGCGCACGCCACCATCCTGCCGGACGCGGCCGCCGTGTTTGAGCAGGCGGAGATGATTGTAAAGGTCAAAGAGCCGCAGGCCGTTGAGCGTGCCATGCTGCGGGAAGATCATTTGCTGTACACCTACCTGCATCTGGCGCCCGATGCACCTCAGACGGAAGATCTGGTGAAGTCCGGCGCCACCTGTATCGCCTATGAAACCGTGATTGATGCGCAGAATCGTCTGCCGCTGCTGGCGCCCATGTCAGAAGTGGCCGGACGCCTGTCCATCCAGGCGGGTGCTGCCAGTCTTGAGAAAGCCAAGGGCGGTTCCGGCGTCCTGCTCGGCGGAGTGCCCGGTGTGCAGCCCGCCAAGGTCATGGTGATCGGCGGTGGTGTGGTTGGTCTTAACGCCACCCAAATGGCCGTCGGCATGGGCGCGCGGGTCATCGTGCTGGATCGCAATGTGGATGTGCTGCGGGAATTCGATGCCATCTTCGGCAGTCAGGTAGAGACGGTGTACTCCAGTGCCGATTCCATCGAGCAGCATATCGCCAACTCGGATCTGGTGATTGGCGGTGTGCTGATTCCTGGCGCTGCGGCTCCCAAACTGGTGACGCGGGAGCATCTGTCGCTTATGCGCCCGGGCTCGGTTCTGGTCGATGTGGCCATTGACCAGGGCGGATGCTTTGAAACCTCCAAGGCCACCACCCACGCGGAGCCTACCTACGTGGTGGATGGCATCGTGCACTACTGCGTTGCCAACATGCCGGGCGCGGTGCCGCGAACCTCGACCTTTGCCTTGAACAACGCCACGCTGGGCTACGCCATTGCGCTGGCTGAGAAGGGTGCCAAACAGGCGCTGCAGGATGATCCGTTCCTGCTGGAAGGCCTGAATGTGCATCGCGGCAAGGTCACCTATGAGGAGGTGGCTCGCGACCTCGGTTACGATTACACGCCTGCCCTTGAGGCACTGGCAAAGGCCTAAGGGCCACAGCATTGGGAGTGCTGCTATGAAAAAAATGGATTCATTCTGGATGCCCTTCACGAGCAACCGGGCTTTTAAAGAAAAGCCCCGGCTGGTGGAGAAGGCGGAGGGCATGTATTACTACAAGCCGGACGGCAGCAAGGTGCTGGATATGGTGGCCGGCCTGTGGTGCTGCAACGCCGGTCATAATCATCCGAAGATTGTGGAGGCCATTCAGGGCCAGGCGGCTCGCATGGATTACGCGCCGCACTTCAATTTCGGGCACGCAGCGGCCTTTGAGGCGGCCGACATGCTGGTCGATATCACCCCGGACCACATGAACCATGTGTTTTTCACCGGTTCTGGCTCCGAGTCCGTTGATACGGCGCTGAAAATTGCTTTGGCCTACCAGCGCGAACGCGGCAAGGGCACCAAGAACCGCTTCATCGGTCGCGAGCGCGGCTATCACGGTGTCGGTTTTGGCGGCATTTCCGTGGGTGGTATTCCGCTGAACCGCATGCAGTTCTCCAGCGCCATGCTCAACGGCGTTGATCATTTGCCGCATACGCTGGATATCGAGCGCAATGGCTACTCGCGCGGGCTGACAGAGCACGGTATCGAATGGGCTGATGAGCTGGAACGTATTCTCATGCTGCACCATCCGGACAACGTGGCGGCGGTGATTGTGGAGCCGATCGCCGGGTCTGCGGGTGTGATCATTCCGCCGCATGGTTACCTCAAGCGTCTGCGCGAGATCTGTGACAAGCACGACGTGCTGCTGATTTTCGATGAGGTCATCACGGGCTTTGGCCGGCTTGGCTCCAACTTTGCCGCGCAGGAGTTTGACGTCATGCCGGATCTCATGACCACGGCCAAGGGTCTGACCAGCGGTGCGGTACCCATGGGTGCGGTATTTGTGGCGGACAAGATTTACGACCAGTTCATGGCGAAGCCCGGAAGCGCGATTGAGCTCTTCCACGGTTACACCTACTCGGCTCACCCGCTGGCCGTGGCGGCCTGCAAGGCGACGCAAAAGGTCTACAAGGACGAGGGCATCTTCGAGCGTGTGAATGAGCTCAAGCCAATCTTCGAGGACGGCTTGCACTCGCTCAAAGGTGAGCCGCACGTCATCGATATTCGCAACTACGGGCTCATGGGTGCGGTGGAGATGGCGCCGGATGAAGGGGCTCCTGGTGCCAAGGGCATGCGGGTCCTGCAGGCTGCTTTTGATGCGGACCTCATGATTCGTCTGACCGGCGATACCATCGCCTTCAGCCCCCCTCTCATTATGGAAGAAGAACACGTGGCAACCGCTATCGACAAGGTTAGCCAGGTGCTCAGGAGTGTCTGATATGCACGCACAAACGCAAACGGAGCTGGAAACGCTCTCGCATTACATCAACGGTGAACGCGTGGCGGGCACCAACGGTCGCTTTGGCGACATCTTTAATCCGGCGACCGGTGAGGTCCAGCGCCAGGTGCCCTACGCCAGCGCCGATGAGCTGGATGCGGCGGTGCAGGCGGCCAAGGCGGCTTTTCCGGCCTGGTCCGCCATGCCGGCGCTGCGCCGGGCGCGCTGCATGTTTCGTCTCAAAGCGCTGTTGGAAGAGCACCAGGACGAACTGGCCGCCATTCTGACCAATGAGCACGGCAAGGTGTTTGACGACGCGCGCGGCGAAGTTCAACGCGGTCTGGAAGTGGTGGAGTTTGCCTGCGGCGCGCCGCAGCTACTGAAAGGCGAGTACTCCGATACGGTCGGTACCGGCGTCGATAGCTACTCCCTGCGTCAACCCCTGGGTGTGGTGGCTGGTATCTCGCCCTTCAACTTCCCCACCATGGTGCCCCTGTGGATGATTCCCATGGCACTGATCTGCGGGAACACCTTTGTGTTGAAGCCCTCCGAGCGCAACCCCAGCGCCTCCATGCTGCTGGCTGACTTGATTGCACAGGCCGGCGTGCCGGCCGGTGTCTTCAATGTGGTGCACGGCGATCGGGAAGCAGTGGATGCGATTCTGGCGCACCCGGATATCGCGGCCATCAGTTTTGTCGGCTCCACGCCGATTGCGAAGAAAATCGCCGAAGTTGGCACGGCCAACGGCAAGCGCGTACAGGCCCTGGGCGGCGCCAAGAATCACATGATCGTCATGCCGGACGCGCCCATTGGCGCTGCGGCAGATGCGCTGATCGGCTCCGCGTTCGGTGCGGCTGGTGAGCGCTGCATGGCCATTTCCGTGGCGGTTGCGGTGGGTGACGAGGTGGCCGATGAACTGGTGGCTGAGCTGGCGCCCCGCGTACGCGCGCTGAAAATTGGCCCGGGTATGACCGAAGGCGTGGAGATGGGACCGCTAATTACCGCTGAGCATCGGGCCAAGGTTTCCGCCTACGTGGACAGCGGCGTTGAAGCCGGTGCCGACCTGGTGGTGGACGGTCGTGCCTTCAGCGAACCCAATAATCCGGACGGGTTTTTCCTCGGCGGCTGCCTGTTCGACAAGGTGGCACCGGGTATGAAGATCTACGAAGAGGAAATCTTCGGCCCCGTGCTGTGTGTGGTGCGTGCCGCTAGCTATGCGGAGGCGGTGGAACTGGTTAACCGCCATGTGTTTGGCAATGGCGTCGCCATCTTTACCCGCGAGGGTGATGCGGCGCGGGACTTTGTGCAGCACATTCAGGCGGGCATGGTCGGGGTCAACATTCCCATTCCCGTGCCCATGGCTTTCCACAGTTTCGGCGGGTGGAAGCAGTCCCTGTTCGGCGATCACCACATCTACGGTCCGGAAGGCATTCGCTTCTATACGCGCCTGAAAACCGTCACCCAACGCTGGCACTCGGGCATCAAGGAAGGCGCAGACTTCCACTTCCCGCAGCTGGGCTAGAAAAGTTGCTCGGAATGGCCTGTCCGCTGGGGCAGGCCGTCGAGGATGCTAGTCGCGCTGGTCCCCGTGGACCCAGATCACTTCTTGGCCGCCCTCATCGCGCGCCAAGACCCGCGCCATGACAAACAGCAGGTCAGAGAGACGGTTTAGGTAGCGCACGCTGGCCTCGTTGACGTTTTCCTCGCGCGTCAGCGATACCGTATGGCGCTCTGCCCGCCGACAGACCGTGCGCGCCAGATGACAGCGCGCAGCGGCTTCCGTACCCCCAGGCAGGATGAAGTCCTTCAGCGGTGGCAGGGCCTCGTTAAACTGGTCAAGATCGGTTTCCAGCTGCGTGACATAGCTGTCCGGGATCATGGTGTAGCCCGGCATGCAGAGCTCACCGCCAAGATCAAACAGTTCGTGTTGTATTCGGTTCAGCGCCGTTTTCACCGCTGGCGGTAGCGATGCCGCAAGCACCAGTCCGATGGTGGAGTTCAGCTCGTCCACGGTGCCGTAAGCCTCCACGCGCAGACTGTCTTTGTCCTCGCGGGAACCATCGCCCAATCCGGTCGTGCCCTTGTCACCCGTGCGGGTGTAAATTTTTGACAGTCGATTGCCCATAAGCTTGCACTCTAGCGTCAGAAGTTGAAAGAGGCGTGAACCGCTGGGGAGTACCGGCCTATGGCGGGTATCCGGGGCACGCTCGGGCGCTATTATACGAAGTGGCCACAGCGCTTTGAGCTGTTGCCACGCGCCAAGTCAAAACACGCCGCAAGCAGGCTGGCCCATTGAATTTGCTCGGCGCGGCGCTATAGTGTCGGTCCGTGATCTTCCAGGTTCAGGGCAGGAATCAAGATGGCTCAAAATACTCCCCTACACGGCGCACATGTCGCCGCCGGCGCGCGCATGGTGGACTTTGGCGGCTGGGACATGCCCATCAACTACGGCTCCCAGCTTGAGGAGCATCACGCGGTGCGCCAGGCAGCCGGTATGTTCGATGTGTCACACATGACCATTGTGGACATCCAGGGGGGGCAGGCGCGGGCCTTTCTGGCGCGCTTGCTGGCCAACGATGTGGGCAAATTGCAGGTTCCCGGCAAGGCACTCTACAGCTGCATGCTGCAGGAAGATGGCGGCGTGATTGACGATTTGATTGTTTATTATCTGGCTGAGGATTGGTTCCGGCTGGTGGTCAATGCAGCCACCCGGGAGCAGGATCTGAGCTGGATTCGTGCTCATGCAGGGGCCATGGACGTGGCAGTGACGGAGCAGGCGGGGCTGGCCATGATTGCCGTTCAGGGTCCTGAGGCCCGGGCCGCTGCTGTGCGCCTGTTGGACGCAGAGCAGGCCGCCGCCGCCATGGCCCTGAAGCCCTTTAATGCGCTGGCCCTGGGCGACTGGTTTGTGGCGCGCACCGGCTATACGGGCGAGGACGGCTTTGAACTGGCCATGCCAGCCGCCGAGGCCAACGGCGCCTGGGCCCAGTTACTGGATGCAGGTGTTCGGCCCTGCGGTTTGGGTGCCCGCGATACGCTGCGACTGGAAGCGGGCATGAACCTCTACGGTCAGGACATGGATAGGACGGTGACGCCGTTGGAGTCAGGTTTGGCCTGGACCGTATCGCTGGATCAGGAACGGGATTTTATTGGCCGGGATGCGCTGCTGGCGCAAAAGCAGGCCGGCCTGACCCGCAAGCTGGTAGGTCTGATACTGGAGGACCGGGGTGTGCTACGCCATGGACAGAAAGTCGTGAGCGAGGCGGGCGAGGGAGTCATTACCAGCGGCACCTACTCACCGACGCTGCAGCGGGCGATTGCCCTGGCCCGGGTGCCGCAGGCCATGGGTCCGAGCTGTGAGGTACTGATCCGTGACCGGCAGTTGGCAGCGCGTGCGGTGCAACCACCCTTCGCTCGCCAGGGCGCCGTTTGCGACGGTATTCTTCAAGCATGACCACGGCGCGATTTGCGCTAGAATTCAAATCACCTATAAGACGGAAACGACGATGAGCACGGTACCGGAAAATCTTCGCTATACAGAATCGCACGAATGGGTTGGGAAACAGGACGATGGCACGGTGCGTGTCGGCATCACCGATCATGCGCAGGCTGCGCTGGGGGACCTGGTTTACGTTGAGCTGCCCGCCGTTGGGGATGAGTTCGATCAGGGCGACGCCTGTGCCGTGGTCGAGTCCGTTAAAGCGGCCAGTGATATCTATGCGCCGCTGGCGGGCGAGGTGGTGGCCGTGAACGAGGAGCTGGACGCGGATCCGGCCCTGGTTAACAACGACGCCTACGGCGGTGGTTGGCTGTTCGCCATAGCGCCAGCGGAAGCCGGTGCTGACGAAGATCTGCTGGATGCGGAGACCTATGCGCAGCAGCTCGACTAGTAGCCACCCTTAACGCAAAAAACCCGGGCCAAGAGCCCGGGTTTTTTTTGCCCTGATCATGAGCTACTCGGTGGCAGCGAGCGTTTCACACAGGGGTACGTTATCCAGCACCACGCGCTGTACCGGGATCGTTCCGCTGACGCCAGCGGCGGGCAGATCGTAATCTACGGTCGCGCTGTTGCAGTTTTCAAAGGTCACCGTGATCGTGCCATAGCCTGGGTTCTGTGTGACTTCCTGCGGGTCGTCAAACAGCCCCCCGGTGGTGTTGTTCACGTCCAGCACCACCATGTTACCGGCGTCAAAGCTGCCGGAGGCGGTCAACCAGCGATGGCCGGGCTCGCCCAGTATGGCAGTGATGTCCTCCGGAGGGCGTTCCGTGTCATAGGTAAACCATGACATGAAGAAAAAATTCTGGTCCGGGAACACGTTAAAGAAGAAACCCTGGCCATCAGTAGCCGGATTAAACCAGGCATCGTTCAGCCCGGGATTGATTTGGAATTCCTGCGCCTGGGTGGCCATGCTTGCGGCCATGAGCGCTGCCAGCGTGCCTGTGCGCAGGGCATGATTTCGAACTGCCATGCGGCATCTCCTGTAAATTTTCGCGAGCGGGCAGTATAGCCCAGCTGCCAGTGGCTGGGCATAGTCAGACGTCATCGGCGTCGCTCGGCCCGCGGGTGCCGGTTTAGTAGCGCAGGCCGAGGCGCTGATAGAGGAATGACATGAGCCAGGCGGGTCCAATGAGCAGAAACTGCAGGTCGCGCAGAAAGGACGGCTTCTTACCCTCGATCATGTGACCGATAAACTGACCGATCCAGGCCAGCACAAACAGCACCAGAGCCACCGCCCACAGCGGCCAGCTCGCGTGGGTGTCCACCAAAACCGCCAGCCAGATCATGAGCAGGTTGTAGCCCAGCAAACCGAGGCCCAGTGAGGGCGACAGGCGGAAGTAGTAAAACTGCGCGAGCAGTAAGGCCAGGGTGGCCCAGTTCAGGGGCACGGGGGAATCAATTGCAGGCCAGGGCACTGGCAGGCTCCACAGGAGCGCAACCACGGTCCAGACAATCACGGGGACGCACAACCAATGGATGGCCTTGTTGGTGCTGTTGCGATGGCTTTCGCCATATTCATCGAGCAGACTTTGCAGCGGCGTCACAGTTGCTGCTCCAAACGCCGCACCACATCCGCGTATTTTTGCCGCGTGTCTTCGATCATGGCAGCAGGCACCGTTGGCCCCGGTGGCGTTTTGTCCCAGTCCAGCGTTTCCAGGTAGTCGCGGATGATTTGCTTGTCAAAGCTGGGCGGGCTGCTGCCCGGCGCGTACTGGTCCGCCGGCCAAAAGCGCGACGAATCGGGCGTCAGCACTTCGTCCATGATGCACAGCGTCCCATCTGCATCGAGGCCAAACTCGAATTTCGTGTCGGCGATGATGATGCCGCGCGCTGCCGCATGTTCGGCTGCGGCTGCGTAGATCTGTAAAGAGATGCTGCGTACCTGCTCGGCCAGCGACTCGCCGATAAGTGCCTCCACCGCCTCAAAGCTGACGTTCTCGTCGTGATCGCCCACCGCTGCCTTGGTGGACGGTGTGAACAGTACCTCCGGCAACCGGTCTGCCTGCTGCAGGCCGGGCGGTAGCGCCAGGCCACACAGGGCACCAGTGGCCTGATAGTCTTTCCATCCGCTCCCGATCAGATAGCCACGTACGATGGCTTCCACTGGCAGTGCTTTCAGGCGCTGGACCAGCATGGAACGCGGTGCCATGCGCGCCGCCAGTTCCGCATCTCCCAGCACCTCTGCCAGATCCAGATCGGTGGCCAGATGATTGGGTACCAGCGGCCGCGTGAAGTCGAACCAGAAATGGGAAATACGGGTCAGCAATTCACCCTTGCCGGGTATAGGATCGGGCAGCACCACATCAAAAGCTGACAGCCGGTCCGAGGCAATCATCAGCAGATGCTCATCGCCAACGGCAAACACGTCGCGCACCTTGCCCTGATGCAGCAGTGGTAGTTGGTGAATCATGGAAGTTTCGTATGAATGGCTCACAGTGCTTGTCCGGACGACTCGGGCTGGCCAGTATAAACCGAGCGACCCCGCCTTGGTGTCCCGGTGTGGAAGATGCTGCGTTCTGGGTTATGCTGACGCCGGTTTCTGGCCGCTTTGGATTCGCGCAGATCGCCCCAAGATTCAGCTCATGGCAGACAACTCCTTCACAATTCCGCGCAACTGGTGGGGCAAGCTCATCGGCGGCGTCCTGGGCATGCTGAAAGGTGGTATTGCAAGCCTTGTGGTTGGCATTCTCATCGGGCATATGGTGGATCGTCTGATCGCCGGTTACTACAGCAAGGAGCGCCTGCGCCGGCTATTTTTCAACGCCCTGTTTGCCTGCCTGGGGCACATCAACAAAGCGGACGGGCGCGTCTCCGAAGCGGAAATCCGTTCGGCCAAGGAGTTGATGCGGCGGCTGCAGCTGAGTGAGCCTGAACGTGCGGCCGCCATCGAAGCCTTCAATCACGGCAAGCAAGCGGCCTTTGACATGGAAGGTGAGTTGCAGGAGTTTCTCCGCTTTTCCAGAACGCGTCCGGATCTGCGACAGATGTTTCTGGAAGTGCTGCTCGATGGCGCCAGCAGTGATGGCGATATCTCGCCACCGGAACAGGCGGTCCTGCAGCGGGCGGCCCGCGCGCTGCAGATACCACCGGCCATGCTGCAGGCCATGTTCAACGCCTTCGTCAATGCCCGCGCCGGAAACGCGGGCCCGCCTG
>JABSSV010000042.1 GCA_013213875.1 Lysobacterales bacterium | reverse complement strand
GGTGTCAGGTTCGTCGTCGCCCGTGGGCGCCGCTACGCTGCGTGAATGCTGGCCAGGGCCAGCTGTGCCAAAGGCTGCACCATAGCGCCAACCTTGCTTGCCTCGGCGCTGGAGGCATTACCCTGCTGGGCTCTTTTGGCCACGCCCTGGGCGATGGCGCCCAGTCGGAAAAAGCTGAAACCCAAATAGAAAGGCCAGTCGTCCATGCCGTCGAGGCCGCGTCGTTCGCAGTAGCGTTCCACATAGCGGGCTTCATCAGGAATGCCAAGCGCCTGTCGGTCCAGGCCCTGCAGACCGACAATGCTGCCGCCCAGGTCCGGCAGGCGCAGTTGCATGCACTGGTAGGCCAGGTCAGCAAAGGGATGGCCCAGCGTCGATAGCTCCCAATCCAGCACGGCCACGATACGATGACTATCAGCATCCCAGATAAAGTTGTCCAGCCGATAGTCGCCATGTACCAGGGCTACGCGCCCATCGTCATCCGGCAGCCGTTCCTCCAGCCAGCTGATGAGCTGGTCCATCTCCGGAATGGGGTTGATTTCAGAGGCCCGGTACTGGCTGGTCCAGCGACCGAGTTGGCGCGCGAAGTAGCTGCCGGGCTTGCCATAGTCTGCCAGCCCGAGCGTCGCTGGATCCAGGGCATGCAGTTCGGCCAGCACCCGATTCATTTCATCGTAGCAGTGGGCGCGCTGGGCAGGCTCCAGCCCCGGCAGTGCTGCCTTCCAGTGGATCGGCCCCGGGCAGTAGCGCATGACGAAAAACAGGGCGCCCAGCACCTCCGGATCTTCGCACAGATGGAGTGCCTCGGGCACGGGCACAGCGGTGCCGGCCAGGGCCCGCATGACACGAAATTCGCGATCGACCGCGTGGGCTGATTTCAGCAGTTTGCCGGGAGGCTGCCGGCGCAGCACATAGGTGCCGCTGTCGGCTTCCAATCGGAAGGTTGGGTTGGATTGACCACCGCTGAATTTCTCAATCTGCTTGAGGCCGGTAAAGCCGGCTACGTGGGCGCTCAGGTAGCGCTCCAGTTCCGCGGCCGGTAGCCCAATGGCATCTGATCTCATGGGTTTTCGGCTCCATAGTGACGCGCCAGGGCGCGGCCGAGTTGCATCATGTGTACCTCATCCGGCCCATCAGCCAGGCGAATGGTGCGGGCGTAGGCGTAGGACTGGGCCAGCAAATGGTCCTGCCCCAGACCTGCACCGCCATGGATCTGGATGGCCTGATCAATCACCTTACAGGCCATGCGCGGTGCAACGATCTTGATCATGGCAATGAGATCTTTGGCGCCTTTGTTGCCGACCCGATCCATCTCGGCGGCCGCTTTCAGGGTTAGCAGTCGCGCCTGCTCGATGGCGCAGGCGGCGTCGGCTAGCGTTTCCCGGACCGACTGCTGCTGGCTCAGCGGTCGCCCGAAAGCGATGCGATGCTGGCTGCGCGCAGCCATCAACTCCAGCGCGCGCTGGGCCAGCCCCACCAGACGCATGCAGTGGTGTATGCGACCCGGGCCCAGTCGACCCTGAGCAATTTCAAAGCCGCGTCCTTCGCCGAGTATCAGGTTCTCGGCCGGTACCCGCACCTGATCCAGGAGCAGTTCCGCATGCCCTTCCGGTGCATCGTCATAGCCGAATACCTGCATGGGGCGCAGCACGCGCACGCCGGGCGTCTCCATAGGCACCAGAATCATGCTTTGCTGCCGGTGCCGATCTTCATGGTCCGGATCCGTCTTGCCCATGACGATCAGCAGCTTGCAGGCTTCATTGCAGGCGCCGCTGATATAAAACTTGTGGCCGTTGATCACATAGTCGTCACCGTCGCGGGTGATGGTGGTGGCGATATTGGTGGCGTCCGAGGAGGCCACGGCGGGCTCGGTCATGGCAAAGGCCGAGCGAATATCGCCCGCCAGCAGCGGCTGCAGCCATTGTTCCCGCTGCGCGGCCGTGCCATAACGGGCCAGCACCTCCATATTACCGGTGTCTGGCGCGCTGCAATTGAATACCTCGGCAGCCATGCGCGAGCGCCCCATCAACTCCGCCAGTGGCGCATATTCAAGATTGCTCAGGCCGGGGCTGTAGTCGCCGTAGGCGGGTGGCAAAAATAGATTCCACAGCCCGGCTGCCCGCGCACGTTCTTTCAATTCCTGCATGACCGCAGGCGTCCGCCAGCGTGTCTCTTTCAGTTCTGCTTCAAAGCGCGCTTCGGCGGGATAGATATGCTCGCTCAGGAAGTCAGTCAGCTGCTGCTGTAGGTCCTGAACCCTGGCGGTGGGCTGAAAATCCATGGCTTCCTCAATGCGCGCGCGAAAACATAAGCCTACCGGTTTACCGCCATGGGCTGAAAGTCCCGGGTGCTAATTGGACGCGCGGGCTGCGCCGATGGCAAGGCTGCCGCTGCCATCCATGACCCGGGCGCACTAAGATAGACCCATGAGTCGCTTCAATGAGTCAGTCTTGTCCGAGCGTGAGCGCCAGCGCTACGGCCGCCATCTGGTGATGCCAGAGGTATCCCTGGAAGGGCAGCAGCGCCTCAAAAACGCCCGCGTGCTATGCGTGGGTGCTGGGGGGTTGGGCTCACCAGTGGCGCTGTATTTGGCCGCCGCTGGAGTGGGCACCCTGGGGCTGGTGGACGATGACCTGGTGGATCTCAGCAATATCCAGCGCCAGGTGCTGTTCGATTCGAAAGATGTCGGGCAGGCCAAGACAGCAGCTGCGCGCGCCCGTCTGCTGGCCCTGAATCCCGACATTGAAGTGCAGGCCCATGCGCAGCGACTGACGGCTGCGAACGTCACGGCGCTATTGGCGGACTATGATTTGGTGGTCGACGGCAGTGACAATTTCCCCACCCGCTATCTGATCAGTGACGCCTGCGTATGGGCCGGCAAGCCCCATGTCTACGGCAGCGTTTACCGCTTTGAAGGTCAGGTCAGCGTATTTCATGCCGGGCAGGGACCCTGCTACCGCTGCCTGTTCCCCGAGCCCCCGCTGCCCGGCACGGTGCCCTCCTGCGCCCAGGCCGGCGTGCTGGGCGTGCTGCCCGGCATTATTGGCAGCCTGCAGGGGCTGGAAGCGCTGAAATTGTTGCTGGGGAAGGGTGAATCACTGTTGGGGCGACTGCTGCTTTTTGATGGTCTGAGCATGGAATTCAGGACGCTTAAGGTTGAGCCGCGTCCTGATTGCCCGGTTTGTGGTGTAGCGCCCAGCATTCACGAACCCATCGACTATGCCGCTTTCTGCGGTGAGCAGATCACCGCGGACACGGTGCCAGCGGTAAGTGTGCAGGCTCTGCGCGCTGAATTGCTATCTGGACAGCCGCCCACTGTGATCGATGTGCGGGAGCCGGCGGAATGGACCGTGGCCCGTTTTCCCGGCGCCATGGAAATTCCCCTGGGCCAGCTATCGAAGCGACTGTCAGAACTGGATCGGGAAACCCACTGGGTGTTGACCTGTCAGCAGGGGCCCCGGGCCCAACGCGCCCTGACCCTCATGCAGGCCGAGGGGTTCGTTTCACTGCGTGTGCTGGAGGGTGGGCTGGAGGCCTGGTTGGCCTCCG
>JABSSV010000419.1 GCA_013213875.1 Lysobacterales bacterium | reverse complement strand
GGGAAACTGAGCTGCCAACCGATCGGCCAGTTCCGGCTTAAAGAAGTTGTCTATGGCAACAAAGCGGAAGGGGCTGGCGGTGCGGAAACGATCCGCCAGATCCGGCACCCGGGTAACCAGGTCGGGATGTAAGTGCTCATTTAGCTCCATAGCCATCTGCTTACTCCCACTCAATGGTCGCCGGGGGCTTACCCGAGACATCGTAAACCACACGCGAGATACCGTCGATTTCGTTGATGATGCGTCGGGAAACCGTGTCCAGAAACTCATGCGGCAAGGGCGCCCAGCGCGCGGTCATAAAGTCCACGGTCTGCACCGCGCGCAGCGCCACCACGTATTCATAGCGCCGCTGATCACCGACCACGCCGACTGATTTAACCGGCAGAAATACCACGAAGGCCTGGGACACCTCGTCATAGAGATCATGCTTGCGTAGCTCGCTGATAAAAATGTGATCGGCGCGCTGCAGCGGCTCCAGATAGGCCTCACGCACCTCGCCGAGAATACGCACGCCCAGCCCTGGCCCGGGGAAGGGATGGCGGTACACCATCTCGGCCGGCAGACCGAGCGTGACGCCTAGACGCCGCACCTCATCCTTGAACAGCTCCCGCAGCGGCTCTACCAGACCCATGTTCATGCGCTCCGGCAGCCCGCCAACGTTGTGATGGGACTTGATCACGTGCGCTTTGCCGGTACGGGAGCCTGCCGACTCAATCACATCCGGATAGATGGTGCCCTGCGCGAGCCAGCGTATTTGGCCATAGGACTCACGCAGCAGCTGGGCCTGCTCCTCGAAAATCTCGATAAACAGATTGCCGATAATCTTGCGTTTGAGCTCCGGATCCTCGGCGCCTGCCAGCGCTTCCAGAAACCGTTCGCGTGCGTTTACACGCACCACATTCACGCCCATATGCTCGGCAAAGGTCGCCATGACCTGATCACCCTCATGCAGGCGCAGCAGGCCCGTGTCCACAAAAATGCACACGAGCCGGTCGCCGATCGCACGATGCAGCAGGGCTGCAACCACGGACGAGTCCACACCACCGGAAAGACCGAGCAGCACGGGGTCATCACCTACCTGCGCACGGGTACGCGCAATGGAGTCTTCCACAATATTGGCGGCGGTCCAGAGTTTTTCGCAGCCGCAGATATGCACAACAAAACGCTCCAGCAGCACGCCGCCCTGCTTCGTGTGGGTCACTTCCGGATGGAACTGCAGTCCGTACCAGTGCCGGGACTCATCAGCGATGATGGTAACCGGCGCGGAATCGGTCGCGCCGATCAGGGCAAAACCCTCGGGCAGCGAGGTCACCTTGTCCCCGTGGCTCATCCACACGTCCAGGCTGGCTTCCGCACCATCCGCTGCCGCATCCGTCAGACCGGCGGTCAAAGTGCAGGACTGCTCCAGGCGCACCTGCGCATAGCCAAACTCTTTCTCGTCGGAAGGGGAAACCGTACCACCCAGCTGTGCGGCCATGGTGTGCAGGCCATAGCAGATGCCCAGCAGTGGAATATCCAGCTCAAATACCACCTGCGGCGCGCGCGGGCCGGCTTCCGCGGTCACCGACTCGGGCCCGCCGGAAAGAATGATCCCGCGCGGCGCGAAGTCGCGAATTTCCTGCTCCGTCACATCCCAGGGATAGATCTCGCAGAAAACGCCGATTTCACGGATTCGGCGGGCGATCAGCTGCGTATATTGCGAGCCAAAATCGAGAATCAGTATTCGATGGCGATGAATGTCCTGCATGTTCAGCCCAGCTTGTAGTTAGGTGCTTCCTTGGTGATCTGTACGTCGTGCGCATGGCTTTCACGAATGCCCGCGTTGGTAATGCGTACAAACCGAGATTCCGTACGGAACCGCTCGATGCTGTCCGTGCCCATATAGCCCATGGATGAGCGTAGGCCGCCAAGGAGCTGATGAATCACGCCCGGCAAGGGTCCTAAAAAGGGCACGCGGCCTTCGATACCCTCCGGCACCAGCTTGTCCGCGGCCGTGTCGTGCTGGAAATAGCGGTCTTTCGAACCCTGCTGCATGGCACCGATGGATCCCATGCCACGGTAGGACTTGTAGGAGCGCCCCTGATACAGCTCTACCTCACCCGGCGCCTCTTCCGTGCCCGCCAGCAGCGAGCCGACCATCACCGTATGGGCACCGGCTGCCAGCGCCTTGGCCAGGTCACCGGAGAAGCGGATACCCCCGTCCGCCACCAGCGGCACGCCGCTGTCCTTGAGAGCGGCAGCCACGTTCACCACCGCAGTGACCTGCGGCACACCCACACCGGCCACGATGCGCGTGGTGCAAATGGAACCGGGGCCCTGCCCTACCTTGACGCCGTCAGCACCGGCTTCAACCAGCGCCAGGGCGCCCTCACCGGTAGTCACGTTGCCGCCCATGACCTGCACCTCGGGAAATCGCTGCTTCACCCAGGCCACGCGGTCGATAACCCCCTTTGTGTGTCCGTGGGCCGTATCGACCACCACCACGTCCACGCCGGCTTCTACCAGCGCGGTCACGCGCTCACTGGTATCACCCCCCACCCCGACCGCGGCGGCAACCAGCAGGCGCTCCTGGGAATCCTTAGCCGCGTTGGGAAAGTCACTGGATTTCTGGATGTCTTTAACGGTAATGAGACCGCGCAGTTGGAAGTCCCTGTTGACCACCAGGACCTTTTCAATGCGGTGCTTGTGAAGCAGTTCCAGCACCTCATCCTGGCTGGCGTTTTCCTGCACGGTAACCAGCTTGTCCTTACGTGTCATGATGTTGCGCACGGGATCGTCAAGGCGTCGCTCAAAGCGCATATCGCGACTGGTCACGATGCCCACCAGTTCATCGCCGTCGACCACCGGCACGCCGCTGATGTTGTGCTGCTGGGTCAGATCCAGCACTTCACGGATGGTGGTTTCCGGCCGCACGGTGATCGGATCCTTGATCACGCCCGCCTCGTATTTCTTGACCATGCGAATCTGGTCCGACTGCTGGGCGATGCTCATGTTTTTATGCACCACGCCGATTCCGCCCTCCTGCGCCATGGCAATCGCGAGGCGCGCCTCGGTCACCGTGTCCATGGCCGCCGACATAAGCGGTATGTTCAGGGACAGATCGCGGGTAAGACGGGTTTTCAGGCTCACGTCACGCGGCAGAAGATCCGAGTAGGCCGGAACCAGTGAGACGTCATCGAAAGTTAAGGCTTCGCCAATCAGTTGCATGTTGTCCAGCTCCAGAGGTCGGACTCCCACTAGGTGGGATACATCAACGCCCGGGCAGATACCCGGGCGTCGCGGATTAGCGCTTCATTATATCCTTTGCCGGGCCGCATGTACCAGCCTGACGTGCGGTCTTTTAGGGCGCCTCCGGTGCCGCATACAGTTGCTTACCATCCAGCCAGGTCTCCAGCACCACCAGCTTCGGAATCTCGGCCACGGGAATGCTCATGTAATCCCGATCAAGCACCACAAAATCCGCCCGCTTACCTTCTTCCAGGGAGCCCACCATTTTCTCCATAAAGCCGGCATAGGCTGCATCAAGCGTAAAGCCCCGCAGCGCCTCATAGCGGGTAACACGCTCATCCGCATACCAGCCGCCCGCAGGCTCACCAGCGAGATCCTGACGGCTGACTGCTGCAAACAGCCCGAGACGGGGATCTACCTGTTCCACAGGAAAGTCCGACCCGAAAGCGAGTTTCGCGCCACTGTCGAGCAACGTGCGCCAGGCGTAAGCACCTTGAATACGCTCCGGCCCTACGCGCCGTTCGGCCCAATACATATCGCTGGTCGCATGAGTCGGCTGCATGGCGGCGATAATGCCCAACTCCGCAAAGCGGGCCAGATCCTCCGGCGCCACCAGCTGCGCATGCTCAACCCGATGACGCCCCGGGTTATCCGGATGGGCCGCCATGGCTGCTGCCATGGCGTCGAGCACCACGCGGTTACCGCGGTCACCAATTGCGTGCACAGCCACCTGAAACCCGCACGCCAGCACCTTATCAACCTGCGCCTGCATTTCCTGCGCTTGCAGAAACAGTAGACCCCTATTTCCCGGATCATCACTGTAATCTTCCAGCAGGGCCGCACCCCGGCTACCCAGAGCGCCATCACCATACAGCTTGGTGGCGCGCATGAAGAGAAAACCGTCCGGATCTTCCAGCGGCCCGTTGGCACACAGCCAGTCCAGGGTCTCACCAGCACCGTCGGTCATGGCATAGAGCCGTGTGCGCAGCTGCCCCTGGGCCAGCTTACGCTGGAACCGGTCCATGGCCACCCGTCCCAGGCCCGGATCATGAACGCCGGTCAGGCCAAGACGCAGCAGCTCATCCTGAGCCAGATCCAGTGCCTCCATCATGGTCGCATCACTGGTCGCTGGCACGATCTGTTCTAACAGCAAGGCGGCCTTATCAATAAAAATGCCGGTTGGCTGCCCCGCCGCGTCGCGATAAATCAGCCCACCTTCCACCTGCCAGTCCCCGGACAGGTCGCGATCGGCCATGGCCATGGCGGCACTGTTGGCCCAGGCCGCATGGCCATCAATCCGCTCCAACAGCACCGGCCGGTCGGGAAAGGCCTGATCCAGATCCGCGGCACTCGGAAACTCCTGCACGGGCCAGTCATTCTGGTCCCAGCCACGACCGAGCAGCCAGTCATTCGCGCCCAGAGACTGTTCGTGCTCGCGCAGCCGTTGCACCACCTCTTCCTTGCTCTGCGTGCCCATGAGCTGGGCCCGCGTCAGGCTCTCGGCAAAGTTATGCAGATGGCCGTGAGAATCGATCAGCCCGGGGATGACCGTGCGACCGGCCAGATCACGCTGCGTGGCGTCTGGAAAGGCCGCCAGCAAGGCCGCATCATCGCCCACGGCAAGAATCTCACCACTGCGGTAGAACGCCATGGCCGAGGCCAGCGGCTGACCGGAATCCACCGTGTGAATAATGCCGCCATGCAGGAGCACGATGTCATTGGGCCGCGGTTCTGCCGCGGCGGACTCAGGCGCGACCTCCACAGGCGCCGGCGGTGCCTGCGTCGCCGGCCTCTCGCAAGCGCTAAGGGTTATGAGCAAGCTGGCGCCGATCAAGGCACTGCGGGCGCGCGGGGTCAGACGTGGTAGAGGCATGCAAGGGTCTCCGACAAGCAACTTACGGCGGCTCAGTTTATCATCGGCGCTATGCGTAACGTCTACAGCCCGTCTGAGCTTAATCGGGAAGCAAAAATTCACCTTGAAGCCGGTTTCGGACGCGTGTGGGTGGAAGGAGAAATCTCTAATCTCTCGCGCCCCGCTTCCGGTCACCTCTACTTCACGCTCAAGGACGACAAGGCCCAGCTGCGCTGCGCCCTCTTTCGTGGCAATGCGCGCGGACTCAGCGTGGCACCTGCCAACGGACAGCAGGTGCGGGTCCGCGGACGGCTGAGCCTCTACGAGGTTCGCGGTGACTACCAGCTGATCGCCGACAGCATGGAAGCTGCCGGAGAAGGACGCCTGCGCGCGGCCTTCGAAGCCCTGAAGCGTCAGCTGGAACAGGAGGGTCTGTTTGCTGCAGACCAGCGCCGCGCCCTGCCCCGCATGCCCGCGAAAGTTGGCATTATTACCTCGCCCAGCGGCGCGGTGATCCGGGATATGCTGCAGGTTCTGGCGCGACGCTGGCCCCTGGCCGCCGTGCGCCTCTATCCCGTGCCGGTGCAGGGTACCGAAGCCGCACCGGCCATCGTGAAGGCTCTGGAGGCGGCCACCGCACAAAACTGGGCCGAGGTCCTGATCCTCGCGCGCGGCGGGGGGTCGCTAGAGGACCTGTGGCCTTTCAACGAGGAAGCGGTGGCCCGCGCCATACACCGCTGCACCCTGCCCATTGTGTCCGCAGTCGGTCACGAAACCGATACCAGCATCAGTGATTTTGTGGCCGATCTGCGTGCGCCCACGCCCTCGGCCGCTGCCGAATTGATTACCCCCGACCGGGCCGTGCTCGCTCGCGCCTTCGAATCCACCCTGACCACCTTGGGCCATCGGGCCGGTGCTGATCTCCAACGCCGGAATCAGCAGCTGGATGAACTCAGCGGGCGCCTGAATCGCCAGCAACCCGAGCGACGGTTGGTACAGCGCCGGCAGCAATTGACCGCGCTGGAGAAGCGGCTTGAAATTGCGGCCCGGCGGCGACTGCGCGAACCAGTGCGGCAGTTGCCTCTACTGCACAAACGCCTGCACAGTTCCCTGCAACATGCCCTGCCTGCGCGCCAGCAACGGCTGGCCGCCCTGGCCCGGACGTTGCACGCAGTGAGCCCGCTGCCCACGCTCGAACGGGGTTATACGCTTACGACCCTGGCGGACAGCGATAAGGCGCTGCGCAGCGTGGAGCAGCTGGCTCCGGGCACCCGCATCGAGACGCGTCTGCTGGACGGCAGCGTCGATTCAGAGGTGGTTGCCGTCCACGCAGAACGCCTGCAGGCATCAGAGCCCTAACCCCATGCGCCCCTTCCTGACGTTTAAGCTAATGACCAGCAGAGCGCGCGTCGCATGAGTGATGCCAGTGACGAAGCGCTCATGACGCGCTACGGACAGGGTGATGCGGAGGCCTTCAGCGAGCTCTATGAGCGTTATCGAGGGCCCCTGTACCGCTATTTCCTGCGCCAGTTGGGAGATGCGGTGCAAGCCAACGATCTCTACCAGGGCTGTTGGGAAAAGGTCATAGGCGCCCGGGCGCGGTTTCGGGAAAAGACACCGTTCCGCGCCTGGCTGTTTCGCATTGCCCATAACCATCTGGTGGATTATTTCCGCTCCCACCGCGGCGTTCAGGAACTGCCGGAGACCCTGGAGGACATGGCAGGCAGCGGTCCGGAAACACAGCTGGAGGACGAACAGCGACAGGCACGCTTTCGCCGGGCGCTGCTGGCGCTGCCCGAGGAGCAGCGCGATGCGCTGCTGCTGCAGCTGGAGGCAGGGCTGAGCCTAGAGCACATCGCCCAGGTGACCGGCGTCGGTCGTGAGACCGTTAAAAGCCGACTGCGCTACGGCACGCGCAAGCTGAAACAGGAGTTGGGCCCATGAGCCACGACCATTCCGAGCACAGAAAAGACGCCGCCAGGGTCCGTGATGGCTATGCGGAGCTGGCGCAAACCGAGCCACCGGATCTGCTTGATCAGGCCATATTGAACCGGGCGCGGCAGGCGGTAGAGCAGCAGCCCTCCCGGCGACCCTGGGGCTTCGGCTGGGTCCATGCCCTGAGCACGCTCGGCCTGCTGGTACTCAGCCTTGGCATCTTTCAACAGCTCCGCGAGCCCGCCATGCCGGCGGCGACAGACGCGCCGGACCCGATGATACCCAGCGCGGCAGATGCCGCTCCGGCGCAGGAAGCGCTGCCGCCCCCTACCCCCATGCGTGCCTATCGCAGCGCCCCTGAGGCCCAGGAGGCTGTTTCGGAAGCGGCACCTGAGCCGCTCAGGAAACGTAGCCAGCCGCTCACGCCGGACGCCTGGCTGGCGCAGATACGACGCCTGCGCGAAACGGGTCAGGACGCGCTTGCGGCCTCGGAATTGGCCGCTTTCAGAGCGACCTATCCAGACTACATCCTGCCCGAGGATCTGCAGCCATGAGCCTGCAATTGATCGCACCCTGCAGCTTCGAAGAAACCATACGCCGCAGCCGCTTCCGCGCTTACGCGGCACCGATCCAGAGCGAAGCGGATACGCTGCGCGTCTATGAACAGGAAGCGGATCCGGGGGCCAACCACAATTGTTGGGCCTGGCGCGTCGACGGGCGCGGGCGCTTT
>JABSSV010000418.1 GCA_013213875.1 Lysobacterales bacterium | reverse complement strand
TTGTCTGATTTGATCACCGCAGCCGTGCCCATGCATGGTTTCTCCGCCAACGGTTTCGCCCGGGGGGTGCCCGGGCCAGTGTCCTATCTGTCCATTTGGGGGCGGGCGGACCGCAGTGTTCGGGCAGATGGGGGGGTGGGAAGCGACCGCCTGATTTATGACAGCGCAGAGGAGCACAGCCACGCCTGGGCGGCCAGCCAGAGCTGCGCTTCAGATGTACAGCCCTGGCCCACCGTGTCCGATGGTATTGAGGGTTGGGCTTGTTCTCAATACCCGAATTGTAATTCTGGTGTCATGGTGGTGAGCTGTGGCTGGGACGGCGCCCATGACTGGCCGCGCAACGAAGGGCGGGACTTTGCCTGGGACGTTATTTGGTCATTTCTACTGGCAGAAAAAGATTCAAGTGGATTATTAAAAAAATAATAAAAGCCCTGAAAAACAAAATCATAAAACTTATATCTCATTTGAAATATACCAAATTGAAGGGTATGCGCGTTCACCGTTAAGAGCGGATGAGTGACCGCAGCGTGTGCTGGATAAGCGGTCGGGATTGTTGCCGGGGCCCGGTTCCTGAACAAATCCCTTCGGACTTAGGGTGCGATTATTATCGCGAAAAACCTTTCTTGTTAGATCCGCATGAAAGACGCACACCCGCACCGCTGCTGACGCTATAATTCGCGGCCTGTCCAGCCGCTTTACCGATGAGATAACCATGGCCCAGTACGTATTCACCATGAATCGCGTAGGCAAGATTGTGCCGCCCAAGCGCGAAATTCTGAAAGACATTTCCCTGTCATTTTTTCCCGGCGCCAAGATCGGCGTTCTGGGCCTAAACGGTGCGGGGAAATCCACGCTGTTGCGCATTATGGCCGGTGTGGACACGGACATTGAGGGTGAGGCCCGGCCCATGGCAGACCTGAAAATTGGCTACTTGCCACAGGAGCCGGAGCTGGATGAACAGCGTACCGTGCGGGAAAACGTTGAGGATGGCCTGCGGGAGCCCTTGGATGCACTGGAAGGTCTGGAGGCGGTTTACGCAGCCTACGCGGAGCCTGACGCGGACTTTGATGCCTTGGCTAAAAAGCAGGAGCGCTTCGAAGGCGTGATCGCCGCCTGGGACGCGCACAATCTGGAACATCAGCTGGATGTGGCGGCCGATGCGCTGCGGCTTCCGCCCTGGGATGCGTCCGTGGCAAATCTTTCCGGCGGCGAACGCCGGCGGGTTGCCCTGTGTCGCTTGCTGCTGTCCAAACCGGACATGTTGCTGCTGGATGAGCCGACCAACCATCTGGATGCGGAGAGCGTGGGCTGGCTGGAACAGTTTCTGGTGGAATTTCCGGGCACGGTGGTGGCCATTACCCATGATCGCTACTTCCTGGATAACGCAGCCGGCTGGATTCTCGAGTTGGATCGGGGCCGCGGCATTCCCTGGGAAGGTAACTACAGTTCCTGGCTGGAGCAGAAAGAGCAGCGTCTGGCCATCGAAGAGAAGCAGGAGGCGGCGCGCAAGAAAGCCATTCAGCATGAGCTGGAGTGGGTACGGGCCGGGGTCAAAGGCCGCCAGGCCAAGGGCAAGGCCCGCTTGCAACGCTTTGAGGAGCTGAACTCGCAGGAATTCCAGCAGCGTAACGAGACCAATGAGATCTACATCCCCACCGCCGAGCGCCTCGGGGACAAGGTAATCGAGTTGGAAGGCGTGTCTAAGAGCTTTGGCGACAAACTGCTGTTCGAAAACCTCAGTTTTAACGTACCCAAGGGCGCCATCGTGGGCGTGATTGGCGGTAACGGCGCGGGTAAGTCCACGCTGTTCAAGCTGATTTCCGGACTCGAGCAGCCGGACAGTGGCAGTGTCAGCCTCGGGCAAACGGTGCAGCTGGTCAACGTGCTGCAGCTGCGCGACGATCTGGATGACAGCAAGACCGTGTGGGAAGCGGTTTCTGACGGTCACGATCAGCTTCAGGTCGGCAACTTCCAGATGCCTTCCCGCGCCTATGTGGGCCGCTTTAACTTCAAAGGCTCGGATCAGCAGAAAACCGTGGGCAGCCTGTCCGGTGGCGAGCGGGGCCGCCTGCAACTGGCCGTGGCACTCAAACAGGGTGGCAATGTGCTGCTACTGGATGAGCCGTCTAATGATTTGGACGTGGAGACGCTACGGGCATTGGAAGAGGCCCTGCTGGCCTTTCCCGGCTGTGCGTTGGTGATTTCTCATGATCGCTGGTTTCTGGATCGTGTGGCCACGCACATCCTGGCCTTTGAGGGTAACAGTGAGGTGACCTTCTTCGAGGGTAACTACACGGAGTATGAGGAAGACCGCAAGCGTCGTCTGGGCGATGATGCGGCGCCGAAACGGGTCCGTTACAAGCGCTTGAAATAGCCGGCCCCGGTCTGCAGGCCGCGCACAGCGGCCGCCAGTCCTTGCACATGCGGATCGGGATGTCCCGCCGTTTCCAACGCCTGGTCAAGTCGCAGCACATACTCGCTGTTGGTGCCCGACGGGCCCTCGCTGGCCAGCACCTGGGCCGCCATGGTGTCCATATCTGCCGGGCCAAGGAAGTCCGGGTTCTGCTCACTGGCACGCCAGGTGATACCGTCCACCTGACGCCCGTCCGCGAGCTTCAGAGGCAGGATCAGGCGCTCATAGCCCGCCTGCTCGCGCTGATCCAGCGCGGCCAGTATCTGCGCCTGCTCCGCTTTCGGAAGGGCATAGGCGCGTCCCCAGCAACGGCTTCCCGCACATGCAATCAATGTCACGACGCGTCCGGGCGCGCCGGGTACGCCGCGGTGGTCCGGTGAGCCCTGCCAGAAGCGGCGCACCCAGCCGTCTATGCACGCGCTCGCATGGCTCTCGTAGACAAAATCCGGTCGCCAGATGAGCGAGCCATAGCCAAAAATCCAGCGCGGAAGTCTAGTCGGTCGCATGGGGTTGAGGTCGCTCTGGACGCGTGACTTGGCGGCGCAAAAGGGAATAGGGGATGGTCATTAAAGGGTTGGCGGAGTCCTGGTCACAGGGCAGCATAGCCGCCGGGTGAGGATCCAGGCAACGCTGGCCGGTGGGTGTTCCTTTACACGGACTCTGCCTTGGGGGACAGTGAGGCTTCCTCACGTTGAGAGTGGGCGCTGTTTTATGCACCAGAATGTTCTGATCCTGAGTCGTGATGCCCGCGAGTATGCGGCTCTGCTTGAAGATCTCGCCAGTGATTCCCTGCAGTTCCTGCCCTGTGAGGAGGGGGCTGCATTACCCGCAGAGGCGGCCACCGCGCGCCTGTGTCTGGCAGATCCCGGATTGCTGGTGCCGGTGCTTCCGAAGTTGCCGCAGCTGCGCTGGGTGCAGTCGACCTGGGCCGGCGTAACGCCGCTGCTGGCCGCCGCCCGGGAGGGCCTGCAGGTCAGCGGGATCAAAGACGTTTTTGGCCCCCAGATGGCTGAATACGCACTGGGCTACATGCTGGCCCATGTGCTGGAGCGGGATGAGCGCGCCCGGGCCCAGGCCGCGAGGCGTTGGTATGACGCGCCCACCGGGACCCTGCGCGGGCGCCGTCTGGGGGTTATGGGCACCGGTTCCATTGGCGCGGAGTTGGCCAGACGCTGCGCGCTCTTTGGTATGGAACCCGTGGGCTACAGTCGCAGTGGCCGGTGCCATGAGCCCTTTGTCCGGGTTTATGACGCGGCGCAGCTGCAGGCCTTTTTGCAGGAGCTGGATGTATTGGTGGCGGTTTTGCCGGACACGCCGGCCACCAGTGAACTATTGGATGCGACGGCCCTGCGGGCCTTGCCGTCCCACGCGCAGCTGATTAACGTGGGGCGGGGCAGCCTGATCGTAGAGGAGGATCTGCTGGCGGTATTGGCTGAGGGCCACCTCGGAGAAGTGGTACTGGATGTGTTCCAGCAGGAACCCTTGCCGCCGGAGCATGATTTCTGGCGAGCACCGCGCCTGCGTTTAACCGCCCATGTGGCCGCGCAGAGCTGGCCGGCGGATATCGCCCGCGTCTTCCGGGAGAATCTTCTGCGCTATCACCGTGGCGCGCCCCTGCTGTACGAACTGGACGCTGCGCGTGGCTATTAGCGTTGGCCTGTCAGGTGTTTGAGCTGGCCTGAAAAGCGTCAATGGCAGCCGCGCTGGGAGCGCTCTGCGCACCTCGACGGGTGGTTGCCAGAGCGCCAGCGATGCAAGCGCGTTCCAGCGCTGCTGCGGGCGCCAAATCCGATAAAAGACTGACACAGAGGCAGGCGGTAAAGGCATCTCCGGCACCCACCGTATCAATGGCCTGCACCGTCGGCGCATTACTGG
>JABSSV010000417.1 GCA_013213875.1 Lysobacterales bacterium | reverse complement strand
GTATGTCTGAACTGAGAGAACAACTGGAGCGACGGCGTACCTTCGCCATCATTTCGCACCCGGATGCCGGCAAAACCACGCTGACGGAAAAACTGCTTCTGTTCGGTGGCGCCATCAATATGGCGGGCGCCGTGAAAGCCAAAAAAGCCGCGCGTCACGCCACCTCGGACTGGATGAAGATGGAGCAGGAGCGCGGCATTTCCGTCACCAGTTCCGTCATGCAATTCCGCTATCGCGAACGCATTGTGAACCTGCTCGATACGCCCGGTCATGCGGACTTTTCTGAAGACACCTATCGCACGCTGACGGCGGTTGACTCGGCCCTGATGGTGATCGATTGCGCCAAGGGCGTGGAAGACCGCACGGTGAAATTGATGGAAGTCTGCCGCCTGCGCCAGACGCCGATTTTCACCTTCATCAACAAGCTGGACCGGGAAGGTCGTGAACCTATCGAGCTGCTGGACGAGGTGGAGTCAGTGCTGGGTATCGCCTGCGCACCCGTGACCTGGCCAATCGGCATGGGCAAACGGCTGAAGGGGGTTTATCACCTGCTCGACGACACGGTGCACCTGTATGAGTCAGGCCAAAACTACGTGACCCAGCAGGCCGAACTGATCGAGGGACTGGATAACCCGCTGCTGGATGAACGTTTGGGCAGCCTCGCACAGGAATTTCGTGAGGAAATCGAGCTGGTGCAGGGGGCCAGCCATGAATTTGATCCGCAGGCCTATCTCGCCGGTGAACAGACGCCGGTATTTTTTGGGTCGGCAATCAATAATTTTGGCGTCACCCCCCTGCTCGATGCCTTCGTGCAACACGCCCCCGCTCCCGGCGCACGCGCCAGCACCAGTCGCACCGTGGACAGTGACGAGGTCAAATGCACCGGCTTTGTGTTTAAGATTCAGGCCAATATGGACCCGGCTCATCGCGACCGCGTCGCTTTTGTCCGCATCTGCTCCGGACGCTTTGAGCAGGGCATGAAACTGCGCCATGTGCGCCTCGGGAAAGACATCAAAATCCCCAACGCGCTGACCTTTCTGGCGCAGGATCGCGACGCGGTGGAAGAGGCCTGGCCGGGCGATATTATCGGCATTCACAACCACGGTACGATCGCCATCGGTGACAGTTTCAGCCAGGGGGAAGCGCTCCAGTTCACCGGCATTCCCAACTTCGCCCCGGAACTGTTTCGACGGGCCGTGCTGCGCGATCCACTGAAACTGAAGGCCTTACAAAAAGGATTGATGCAGCTATCGGAAGAAGGCGCGACGCAGTTCTTTCGGCCGCTTCTGGGGAATGAACTCATTCTTGGCGCCATTGGCGTTCTGCAGTTCGACGTGGTCGCCTACCGCCTCAAGCACGAGTACAACGTGGAGGCCACCTTCGAGAATGTTAACGTCCAGACTGCGCGCTGGGTGCGCGGTGATGACGAAAAGCGCCTGCAGGATTTTCGCAACCAGCTGGGCAGCAACCTGTCGCTGGACGCTGCGGAGCAACTGGTCTATCTGGCGCCGACACGGGTGAACTTGCAGCTTACGCAAGAGCGCTGGCCCGAGCTAACCTTCGCGGAAACCCGCGAAACGGTCCTCTTCGCCGAGTGAGCATGTGTCACACATGAGCGCGACTGCGCTGCTGCGACAGGCCCTGCCAGACCGCGATCGGCGCCGGCAGATTTGGTTGATTGCGCTGCCGATCATGGGCGGCATGACTTCCCAGAGCCTGCTCAACCTGGTCGATGTGGCCATGGTGGGACGTCTCGGCGATGCGGCCCTGGCCGCCACCGGCATCGGCGGCTTCAGTAATTATCTGGCCATTGCCTTCATCATCGGTCTGTCCGCGGGCGTGCAGGCCCTGGCCGCCCGGCGTCTGGGTGAAGGTCGTCAGGCAGAAACCGCCATACCCCTCAACGGCGGGTTGATGCTGGCCCTGCTTATTGGCCTGCCCCTGTGCCTGATCATGTATATGGCCGCACCGCTGGCCTTCGAGCGCCTGACCGAAGATCCCACCGTGGCCGAACTGGGTACACCCT
>JABSSV010000416.1 GCA_013213875.1 Lysobacterales bacterium | reverse complement strand
TGGTAGTGAAAGGTGATCGAGAGCGCTTGATCCCCTTTGTGCTCGACAGCGTGGTGCGCGAGGTCAATCTCGCGGAACAACGGCTGCTGGTGGACTGGCATGAGGATGACTAGCCGTGCGCTTTGACGTCATCACGCTGTTTCCTGATGCGCTGCGGGCCATGGTTGAGATCGGTGTAACCGGTCGAGCCCTGCAAGGGCAGGGCGCGCAGTTGCGGACCTGGAATCCGCGGGACTACGCCAACGACCGGCACCATACGGTGGACGATCGGCCCTACGGTGGCGGACCTGGCATGGTCATGACGGTAGAGCCGCTGCGGCGCACGATACAGGCGGTAAGAGCCGCCGCCCCGGCATCTCGGGTATGCTTGCTCAGTCCCCAGGGACGCCCGTTGCGCCAAGACGGGGTTCGGGAGTTGGCGCAGCGACCCGGCATGATATTGCTCTGTGGCCGCTACGAGGGCATTGATGAGCGGCTGGTTGCGCTGGAAGTCGATGAAGAGTGGTCAATCGGCGACTACGTGCTCAGCGGCGGCGAATTGGCCGCGGCGGTAGTAATGGACAGCGTGCTGCGTTTGTTACCGGGCGTGCTGGGTGACGCGGAATCCGCGTTGCAGGACTCCTTTATGGAGGGGTTGTTGGACCATCCGCATTACTCCCGGCCAGAGGAGATCGCGGAGTTGGCGGTGCCGGAAGTGCTGCTATCCGGCGACCACGGGGCCATACGTCGCTGGCGCCTGAAACAGGCGCTGGGCAGAACCTGGGAACGGCGGCCAGATTTGCTGGACGCGATGGATTTGGATGGAGACTTGCAGCAACTGCTAAGCGAGTTTATCCGCGAAAAAGAACACGATTAAAAGGCCGGCGTAGCCGGTGGACCAAAGGACAGAGCAATGAACATCATTGACGAAATCAACAAAGAACAGATGGAGCGTGAGCTCCCCGATTTTGCACCCGGTGACACCGTGGTGGTCAACGTGAAGGTTAAGGAAGGTAACCGCGAACGACTGCAGGCCTTTGAGGGCGTCGTGATCGCGATTCGCAACCGCGGTCTGAACTCAGCCTTTACGGTACGCAAAATGTCCCACGGCACCGGTGTGGAGCGCGTGTTCCAGACCTACAGCCCGTTGATCGACTCGGTGCTGGTCAAGCGTCGTGGCGATGTGCGCCGCGCCAAGCTGCACTATCTGCGCGGACGCGAAGGCAAGAGCGCACGCATCAAGGAAAAGCTCAACTAGCACACCGTATCGCCGGCACCCGCGGGCGATTCTAAAAAAGGCCGGACACCTACGGGTGGCCGGCTTTTTTGTATCCGCATTGCGCCTCGGAATCCGGTGGGCATGAGGTGTTGAGGGTGGCGGGGTGTTGAAACCAGCGCGACAAACCCTATCTCAAGTGCTTCGAACAATGTGCGAACGCAGACCATGACGCAAAAAACCGAAACCCGTGCCTTTCAGGCTGAGGTTCAGGAAGTCCTGAACCTGATGACTCATTCCCTTTACTCCAACAAGGAGATTTTCCTGCGGGAGTTGATTTCCAACGCCTCCGATGCCTGTGACAAGCTGCGTTTTGAAGCGCTGGCCGATGACAGCTTGCTGCCCGAAGGCGGGGAGTTGCAAATCGAAATTGAGGCCGATGAAGAAAAGCGCCTGCTCATCATTCGTGACAATGGCATTGGTATGACCGAGGCGGAGGTAATCGAGAATATCGGCACCATCGCCCGCTCGGGCACGAAACGCTTTCTGGAGCGCGCTCAGGGAGAAGAGGGTTTTGATCAAAACCTGATTGGCCAGTTCGGTGTGGGCTTCTACTCCGCCTTTATCGTGGCAGACAACGTAACCTTGCTCACCCGTCGTGCGGGCGCGGACCCCGAGGCCGGTGTGCGCTGGTCCTCCAGTGGAGACGGCAGCTATGACATCGGAGCCATGGACCTGCCTCGGGCCGGTACGGAAATCATCCTCCATCTAAAAGAAGAGGAGAGCGAATTCCTGCAAAGCTGGACGCTGCGCGCTCTCATTTCCCGCTATTCAGACCATATCGGTTTTCCGATACGCCTCAAGGAGTTGGTGCCGGCGGAGGAAGAGGGCGGGGAGTCAACGACCAGCTGGACGGCGGTGAATCAGGCCAGTGCGCTTTGGACGCTGCCTAAGAGTGAGCTTTCCGATGAGCA
>JABSSV010000415.1 GCA_013213875.1 Lysobacterales bacterium | reverse complement strand
CGGACTGGCACTGGTGGGTGGCGATACCACGCGCGGCCCCCGTTCTATCACCGTCACCCTCATGGGCGATGTGCCCGAGGATCAGGCATTGCGCCGGGACGGCGCAGCTGCAGGCGAGCTGATCGTGGTTTCCGGCACGCCCGGGCTCGCGCGTCTGGCCCTGCAGGAACGACGGGCCGGCCGGCCCGTGTCGACGGCAGCCTATGATGCGCTGCATCGTCCGCCCGCACGGCTGGAACTGGGGCTGGCACTGCGCGGCTGGGCCAGCGCCTGTATCGACCTGTCGGACGGTTTGCTGCCTGACCTGGGCCACCTGGCCCAAGCCTCCGGCCTCGGTGCCAGGCTGGCGCTGGAGGCGCTGCCCGTTGCATCAGATTTGAGTACACTGGAAGCGCAGACCCGCTGGGAACTCCAACTTCAGGGGGGTGATGACTACGAGCTTTGCTTTACGCTGGCGCCTGACCGGAGGAATGAGCTGCCGGCCCTGTCGCAGCGCCTGCAGGTACCGCTCACTGTCATCGGCGAAATGACCGACGCACCGGGTATTTGTCTTTTGGATGCCGCCCAGAATGAATTCTTTCCCAGCGGCGGCGGCTGGTCACACTTTGCAGAGGATGCGTCATGAATGATCCTTCAATGCGCGCTCAACTGCTGCAGGCAGTGCGCCAGTGGGATGGTTTTCTCGCGCTCGGATTTGGCAGCGGCCTGGTGCCGAAGGCGCCCGGTACCTTTGGCACCCTGGCTGCCGTACCGCTGGCGCTGGCTCTTAAGCAGTTGCCTTTGGGAGCCCAGCTGGTTCTTATCACGTTCGCCTTTATGCTCGGTGTCTGGGTCTGCGATCGGGTTGGCAAGCGGCTCGGCGCAGCAGACCATGGCGCCATGGTTTGGGATGAGTTTGTGGGCTACTGGGTGGCGGTGCTGCTTATACCCGTCACCTTCGGCTGGCTGTTGACGGCTTTTGTGCTGTTTCGCCTGCTGGACATCCTCAAGCCCTGGCCAATCAGGGCCCTAGAGCGACGTAGTTCCGGCGGGTTCGGAGTCATGGTTGACGACCTGCTGGCCGGGATCCTGACCATGCTGCTGCTCATGCTTTTGGGTCAGTGGTTCTAGCCTTTATCTGCGTCGATGTAGTTAAAGACCTTCACCACCTTCTCGACACCGCCCACATTGCGGGCAATCTCCGTGACTTCGTCGGCTTCCGCTTCTGTGAGGTTGCCCATGAGGTACACGGTGCCGGCTGAACTGATGACCTTGATGCGGGTGGCATCAAAGCCGGGGACCGGATTGCCGGCTATCAGAGCGGTTTTTACCCGGGTGCTGAGCCAGCTGTTCCCCAGTTTGCCGCCCAGACCCAATTCCGGCCGTACTTCGATCTCGTTAACCACCCGATCTACCCGATCCACATCTGCTGCCAGTCGACCGGCCAGTTCTTTGGCCTGCTGCGTGGGTGTTTCACCCATGAGCAGCACCACCGATTCCCACACCTCAACCTTGATGTGACTGGTGCTGTCGATGCCCTCGGCATCATAGAGGGCGGCAATCACTCGGTATTCAATATTCTGATCGTCAAACATGGCACCCGTGCTGCGGCGCTCAAGACAACCGCTCAGGAGTAGCAGGCAAAGCAGGCTGATTAGCGGGATGCGGATCTTCAGCATGGTAATGGGTTCCTGAGTAATAAATGAAAGGTCTTGGCGTAACGCGCCTCGCGCTCTGATGCTAGTGCAAGCGAAACGCATCCTGCAACCATTCAAATCTGGGCCATGGACGTCGGCCGCTGAT
>JABSSV010000414.1 GCA_013213875.1 Lysobacterales bacterium | reverse complement strand
GGCCATTGTGCTTTCGGGTCTGCTCGAGCTGCCAACCAGTGTGCTCAAGCGCGAGTTGCCAGCCCTGGTGGCTGCGTCCAAAGTGCCGGTTCTGATGGGGGGGCGGGCGTCGGTACGGGCGCTTGATGCGCTGAAGCGGATAGGTATTGAGCCGCTGGGGTCTGATGCGGATACGGGACTTAAAAAATTACAAACGGTCGTGCCACTGGCTTCCTAGGGCTCGGTCGGTAACGAAAACGGAGTGACACATGGGACAGCGAGTAGAAGCGATGCAGAAAGAAGAAAAAGGTAGCGGCGCCATTGGCTGGGCGGAGATGGGACTGGTGCCGGACGCGGTCATTCGCGCAGGTATTCGGCGCCTATCGCGGGAGCGTCTGGCGGACATTGAAGCCAATGATTGCGAGGCGGCCTCCCGGCGCCTGAATGAATTTGTTGAGCACATGCGGGCCTCGGAAATTGCGCCGGTGCCGGAACTGGCAAACGAGCAACATTACGAAGTACCACCCGCATTCTTTGGTCAGGTGCTGGGTGCACATCGCAAGTACAGCTCCTGTTTCTGGGACGCTAGCACCAGCAGTCTGGACGATGCTGAGGCGCTGTCGCTGAAAATCAGCTGCGAGCGCGCGGGTATCGAGGATGGCATGGATGTGCTGGATCTGGGTTGCGGTTGGGGCTCCCTGTCGCTCTGGATAGCGAGTCACTATCCCCATGCGACGGTCACTTCCGTGTCCAACTCCGCGCCGCAGCGCCGCTACATCGAAGCACAGGCCGAGGCGCGTGGACTGCGCAACATCAAGGTCATCACTGCCGATATGAATGCCTTCGATATTGAGCAGCGCTTTGACCGCGCCGTGTCGGTAGAAATGTTTGAACACATGCGCAACTACGAGATCCTGTTCGGCAAGGTCGCCAGCTGGCTGAAGCCCGGTGGGCGCTTCTTCATGCATATTTTTACCCACCGCAACAGCCCCTACGCGTTTGTTGATCAGGGGCCCAGTGACTGGATGAGTCGCCACTTCTTCAGCGGCGGCATCATGCCCTCGACGGACTTGCCGCTACGTTTTCAGCGGGATCTGGCCCTACAGAAGCAGTGGCGTTGGGACGGCACCCACTATGAGAAAACGGCCAACGCCTGGCTGGTGAACATGGATGCGCGCGCAGAGGAAGTGCGTGAGGTGCTTGCCCCGGTTTATGGCGCAGACAAGGTTCAACAGTGGATGCAGCGCTGGCGCATTTTCTTTATGGCTTGCGCGGAGCTGTTTGGTCTTAATCAGGGTCAGGAGTGGTTCGTCAGCCACTATCTGTTCTCGCGTCAGGCGGACCGTGAATAATGTTTAAAACCACCATCAATTTCTTTGCTTTTCAGGCCGGCTGGCTGGGCTGTGTACTCGGCGCTGCCAACGGTATGCCCTGGGTAGGGCCCGTGATCATCGCCATGGTAGCGGGACTGCATCTGAACATCGTGCCCCAGCCCGGGCGCGAGGTCATGATCTTGTTGGCTGCCCTGGTGATTGGAACGCTGGCGGACAGTCTGCTTATGGCGACTGGCTGGGTAAGCTATCGCGAAGGCCTGTGGATTCCCGGCCTGGCGCCGGTCTGGTTGCTGGCCATGTGGGTGGGTTTTGCAACCACGCTTAACGGCTGCATGCGCTGGCTGCGCGAACGGCCCATGCTGGCAGCGGCCTTCGGCTTTGTCGGTGGGCCGGCGGCCTACTACGCGGGCGCCCGCCTCGGTGCCATGAGCTTTGACAACCTTCCTGCGGGACTGCTGGCCCTCGCGCTCATCTGGGCGCTGGTCATGCCGGTGCTGTATGCCCTGGCCAGACGCTTTGACGGCACGCTGACCGGCGGTGCCAATCCGCGCACTACCTGGGTAACCAGCTAAATGGTGTGGTCAAGCTACGGGTTTTTGTTGCTGGGCTTGCTCGCGGTCGGCTTCGCTTTCTGGGGTGTCAGCGTGTGGCGGCGAGACGTCAGCATCGTGGACACGCTCTGGTCGCTGATGTTTCTCGCCATTACGGCTGGCTATGGCTGGTTGCAAGGCGTGCAGGGCCCCCGGGGTTGGCTACTGCTGGTGCTGGTATCTGTGTGGTCTCTGCGACTTTCCTACTACATCACAGCGCGTAACCATGGTGAGCCGGAAGATCATCGCTATCAGAAAATCCGCGCCAATAACCAGCCGGGCTTTGTCTGGAAGAGTCTGTATATCGTCTTCGGCCTCCAGGTGCTGCTGGCCTGGTTGATCGCCATGCCGCTGGCCGTCGCTGTTTCCAGTGCTAATGCTCTCGGCTGGCTGGATTTCGCCGGCTTCGCCCTGTGGCTTTTGGGCATGGTGTTTGAGGTCGGTGGCGATCGCCAGCTGGCGCGTTTCAAGAGTGATCCGGATAACCGGGGTCGAGTGCTTGATACGGGGCTGTGGCGCTTCACACGACACCCCAACTATTTTGGTGAGTTTGCGCTCTGGTGGGGTTATTACCTGATTGCCTGCGCGGCCGGCGGCTGGTGGACGCTGGCCTCCCCGGTGCTTATGTCCTTCATGCTGCTGCGCGTATCTGGCGTTGCGCTGCTGGAAAAGGATATCGGCGAACGGCGTCCGGCCTACGCTGAGTATATGCAGCGTACGAACGCATTTTTTCCCGGCCCGCCGCGGCGCGCGGCCGTCTCTGCTGCTGATGAGTAAGGAGCAACGACCATGTGTCGCATCAGAAAACATTTTCCCTTGCCGGCGCTTGTCCTGGCGCTGCTGGCCATGTTGCTTGGCGGGTGTGGCGGTATGAAACCCCTCGCCACTGTGCCCTATGTGGATCTGCCGCGCTTTATGGGCGACTGGTATGTGATTGCCGTGATTCCTACCTTTCTGGAAAAAGGCGCGCACAACGCGGTGGAGTCCTACGTGCTCGACGATGACGGGACCATCGCGACCACGTTCACCTATCGCGAGGGGTCTTTCGATGGTGAACGAAAAGAGTACAACCCCCGTGGTTTCGTGCTGAATACGGACACGAACGCGGAGTGGGGTATGCGCTTTATTTGGCCCATCAAGGCGGATTATCGTATTGTGTACTTGGACGAGGCGTACACAACGACCATTATTGGTCGCAATAAAAGAGACTACGTCTGGTTGATGGCACGGGCCCCCGCATTGTCCGAAGAGCGCTACCGGGAGTTGGCGCAGCTGATCGGCGACATGGGGTATGACACATCCCTACTTGTAAAGGTGCCCCAGCAATGGTGAAAGCACTGCGCGCCGTGGCGAGCTGGTTTGACAGCTCCGCCGCTGATGTCTCCGTTCCCGTCGATGCTGCGGAAGCAGGCCGTATCGATTGGCTTAGAACCTTGCCTTATCTGGGCATGCACCTCGCATGTCTGGGTGTATTCTGGGTCGGCTGGAGCCCCGTTGCTGTCGCGGTAGCGATAGCGGCCTACGCGATACGTATGATTGCCATCACCGGCTTCTACCACCGATACTTTTCCCATCGCAGCTTCCAGACTTCGCGGCCCATGCAGTTCATATTTGGGGTGATTGGCGCGTCCAGCGTTCAACGTGGACCGATCTGGTGGGCCGCCCATCATCGTCATCACCATGTGGCATCGGAGCAGCCTGAAGATCCGCATTCGCCAGTACAGCACGGGTTTTGGCATAGTCACACGGCCTGGTTCCTGACCAAAGAACATTTCGGTACGGATCAGCGGCGTGTTCGCGATCTGTTGCGCTATCCGGAGCTCCGGTTTCTGGATCGCTTTGACATCGTGGTGCCGGTCCTGCTTGCGGTGGGTTTGTTCATGCTGGGCGGGTGGCTGGAGCGCACTGCTCCGGAACTGGGCACCAGCGCCGGCCAGATGCTGGTTTGGGGCTTCTTCATCTCCACCGTGGTGCTGTACCACGCGACCTTTACGATTAACTCACTGGCCCACCGCTGGGGCAGTCGTCGCTACGCCACGCGTGATGACAGTCGGAACAACTTCTGGCTGGCGCTCATCACCTTTGGTGAGGGCTGGCATAACAATCACCATCACTATCCTGCGTCTGCGCGGCAGGGCTTCTTTTGGTGGGAGATTGATATGACTTACTACGTGCTGCGCATGTTGGCGGCGCTGGGACTTGTGTGGGATCTCAAACCGGTACCGAGGGCGCGACGTGATGCTCATCGGCGCGAGGCCGGCGCATGAAAATCGCCGTCGTTGGTTCAGGCATAGCGGGCAATATAGCGGCCTGGAAACTGTCCCGGGAGCATGAAGTGACCGTGTTTGAGGCGGACAGTCGCCCGGGTGGCCACACCCATACGGTCGATGTAGAACTGGCCGGTGAACGCTACGCGGTGGATACCGGTTTCATCGTTTTCAATGACTGGACCTACCCCAATTTCATTGCCATGCTCGACGAGCTCGATGTGCCCTGGCAGGACAGCGACATGAGCTTTAGCGTCAAGCACGAGCGCACCGGCCTGGAATATAACGGCACATCGCTCAATACGCTGTTCGCCCAGCGCAGTAATCTTTTCCGGCCCAGTTTCCATCGTATGATTCGCGATATCCTGCGATTTCATAAAGAGGCGCCGGCCTTGCTGAGCGATGATGCGGAGGACATTTCTCTCGCAGATTATTTCGTCCGCAACAACTACAGCCAGGAGTTCCAGAATCACTATATTCTGCCCATGGGCTCGGCCATTTGGTCCGCGACCCAGTCACGGCTGCGCGAAATGCCGGCACGGTTCTTTGTGCGCTTTTTCAAGAATCACGGCATGCTGTCGGTCAATGAGCGACCGGTATGGCGGGTCATCAAAGGCGGCTCGCGGAGCTATCTGAATCGTCTCATGGAAGGCTATCGTGATGGCCTGCGGCTCAATGCTCCGGTGGAGGCCATACGTCGTTACGAGAATCAGGTGCGGGTCAAGGTTCGCGGCCAGGAGCCTGAGATGTTTGATCAGGTGTTTATTGCCTGTCACAGCGATCAGGCATTGGCCATGCTTGAGGATCCATCGGCGGCGGAGCGCGAGGTGCTGGGCGCCATACCCTACCAGCAGAACGAGGCCGTGCTGCATACGGATGCATCGGTACTACCGCGTCGGCGTCTGGCCTGGGCGGCCTGGAACTATCATCTGCTGGAGCAACCGGAACGTCCCGCCGCGGTCACTTACAACATGAATATCCTGCAGTCTCTGGCCGCGCCAGAGACCTTCTGTGTCACCCTGAACCACACGGACGCCATTGATCCTGCCCGCATCATTGATCGTTATGAATATGCGCACCCGGTATTTACTCCTGCCGCAGTAGCCGCGCAGGCCCGGCAGCGCGAAATCAGCCAGGGACGCAGAACCAGCTACTGCGGCGCCTACTGGCGCAACGGTTTTCATGAAGATGGTGTGGTCAGTGCGCTGTCTGCTCTGAATTATTTCGCTGAAGATCGAAATTATGCACAGCGCGATCTACGCCGGGCAGGTTAGACATCGGCGCATGCAGCCGGTGGGACACGAGTTCCGCTATCGGCTGTTCATGATGATGCTGGATCTGGATGAGCTTGATCGGGTCTTTGCCGGGCGCTGGTTCTGGTCAACCCGCCGTCGCGCGCTGGCTCGCTTTCGACGTGAAGACCACATGGGTCCGGCGGATCAGCCGCTGGCCGACTGCGTGCGCGATCATGTACAGGCGGCCTGTGGTGAGCGTCCGGAGGGCCCCATTCGTCTCCTGACGAACCTGCGCTACTTTGGCTACTGCTTCAATCCGGTGAGCTTCTATTACTGTTACGCCGAAGATGGCGTGACGCTGGATTCCATTGTGGCCGAGGTCAACAACACGCCCTGGGGCGAGCGCCACTGCTACGTGTTACGCGATGAGGCAGACGGGCATGGAGGCTATCAGCGCTTCGCGCCCGTTAAACAGATGCATGTCTCGCCCTTCATGCCCATGGATGTAGATTATGACTGGCGCTTTCGGGCACCGGATGACTCGCTCAATGTGCATATGGAATTGCATCGAGAGGGAAGCAAGCTGTTTGATGCCACCCTCAAGCTGGCGCGGCAGCCCATCAGCGGCGGAAGTCTGGCGCGAACTTTGTTACGCCATCCATTTATGACCGGCAAGGTGATCGCCGGTATTCACTGGCAAGCCCTGCGACTTTGGTTGAAGGGTGCGCCGGTGCACGATCACCCGGATAAAAACCCACTGCCTTTGGAGAACACCCCATGAAAGCCATGAGCCTGGCCTCGGAACAGCATCTGGAAACTACGGCCAAGCCGCGCGCGCTGGATCGGTTGGCTGAGCGCTTGGTGCGTCAGCAGCTGGAACAGTTGCAGGAAGGCAGCCTGACCATCGTGGCTGGCGAGCAATCGGATCATTACGGGGAAAGCGGTGGCAAACCCCGCGCTACCATTACCGTGCAGCATGCCGATTTCTGGTCCGATATTGCCTTTGGAGGCTCCATCGGTGCCGGCGAAGCTTATATGCAGGGGGCCTGGGAGGTCGATGATTTGACCGCCCTGGTGCGCTTGCTGGTTCGCAACCGTGAGGTCCTCGATGGCATGGAAGGGGGCGCAGCGTCCCTGACCCGACCGCTACAGAAACTGTTTCACTGGGTCAACCGCAACTCCCGGGAGGGCGCCCGGCGCAATATCTCTGCCCACTATGATCTCGGTAACGACTTTTTCGCCCTGTGGCTCGATGAGACCATGATGTACTCCAGTGCCATCTTTGCTGACCCGTCCATGAGCCTGCATGAGGCGCAGCTGCACCGTCTGGATAAAATCTGTCAGCGCCTGGAGCTGCAAGCTGATGACCACCTGCTAGAGATTGGTACGGGCTGGGGTGGTCTGGCCATTCATGCGGCGCAGCATTTCGGTTGCCGGGTCACCACCACCACCATTTCCCAGCAGCAATTTGAGCTGGCTCAAAAGCGGGTACAGGCCGCGGGCCTGGAAGATCGGATTACCCTGCTCCGGGAAGACTACCGGGATCTATCCGGTCAATATGACAAGCTGGTGTCCATCGAAATGATTGAGGCCATCGGCTGGAAGCAGTACGACACTTACTTCGCCAAGTGCAATGAGCTGTTGAAGCCCGGTGGGCGTCTGCTGATCCAGGCGATCACCATCGCCGAGCCCCAGTACGAGGAGGCCAAGCGCTCCGTTGATTTCATCCAGCGCTACATTTTCCCCGGGGCCAATATCCCGTCGGTTAGCGCCATGACGCAGTCCATTGCGCGCACAGAAGACCTGATGACCACCGGCTTGCATGATTTTGGTCGTGACTATGCGCGTACGCTGCGCCACTGGCGCGAAAATTTCTTCGCCTGCCTCGAACAGGTGAAAGCCCAGGGCTACAGCGACGCCTTCATTCGCATGTGGGAGTTTTATCTCTGTTATTGCGAAGGGGGCTTCGAGGAACGCGCCCTGTCTGACGTGCATCTGTTGGCAGAGCGCCCCGTCTGAACGCCCATGTCCCTGCTGCGTGGCAAACCCAAACCGAGCAAAAACTGCGCGGTTTGCGGGCGACCTTTCGAATGGCGCAAGAAATGGGCGGCCTGCTGGGAGCAGGTGCGCTATTGCTCGGAACGCTGTCGGCGCCAGCGTAGATCCGCCTCATGAGGGTTCCGGCCTGTGAGCGCTTGTGCTTCCTGCTGGGCGATCAGCTCAATGTGCAGCATGAGTGGTTTGACCATGTGGAGCCCGATACGCTGTTTGTGCTGGCCGAGTTGTATCAGGAGGCCAGCTACGTGCGGCACCATGTGCAAAAGGTGGTGGCTTTCTTTGATGCCATGGCGGCCCTGGCCGCGAACCTGGAAGCGAAGGGGCATCGGGTTCTACACCTGACGCTAGACGATACCGCCGAGTTTGACGACCTGCCGGCACTGCTGGAACATCTCATCAGCGCCTCCGGTGCGGGGTCGTTGGCCTACCAACGGCCGGATGAATACCGCCTGCTGGAGCAGATGCAGGATTTTGCCGCGCGCGCCGCGGTGCCGGTGCGCTGTACCGGTACGCGCCATTTTCTGGTGCCCTTTGAAGCGCTCGACAGCACCTTTCCGACCCATAAACAGCAGCGTATGGAGCACTTCTACCGACGCATCCGCAAGCAGAGCGGTTGGCTGATGGACGCAGACGGCAAACCGGTGGGCGGAAAGTGGAATTATGATGTTGAGAATCGCAAAGCCATGCCGGCAGACGTACAGCCGCCTGAGCCACTGCTGTTTGAGAATCCCGTTGGCGATATTCTGGAGCGTCTCGAACGGCACCAAATTCAAACCATAGGCAGCTTGTCGGGCACCACGTCGCCCTGGCCCCGCGACCGTGCCCAGGCGCGGGAGCTGCTGCGTTTTTTTACGGACCAACTGCTGCCCCTGTTTGGCGCTTACCAGGATGCGTTGACGGACCGGGGCTGGGCCCTGTTCCACTCGCGTCTGTCTTTTGCCCTGAACAGCAAAATACTTGATCCCCGGGAGGTGGTGGAGGCGGTATTGGCTGTCTGGTCGGCGGAGCCGGAGCGCTATCCACTGGCTGCAGTGGAGGGTTTCGTCAGGCAGCTAATCGGCTGGCGTGAGTTCATGCGTGGTATCTACTGGACACGTATGCCCGAATACGCCCAAAGCAACGCGCTCGATGCCCGACGGCCGCTGCCGGAGTTTTATTGGACGGGTAACACGCGCATGGCCTGTATGAAGCAGGCCATTGATCAATCTCTGGAGCATGCCTACGCCCATCACATCCAGCGGCTCATGGTCACCGGTAATTTTGCGCTACTCGCAGGCGTGGATCCCGACGCGGTAGACGCCTGGTATCTGGGCATCTATATCGATGCGATTGAGTGGGTGGAGATGCCCAACACGCGGGGCATGAGCCAGTTCGCCGATGGTGGCGTCATTGCCAGCAAGCCCTATGTCTCATCGGGTAACTATCTGAAGAAGATGGGTGATCACTGTGGTGGTTGCTTCTACGACGTCAAGCAACGGACCGGCCCCAAGGCCTGTCCCTTTAACCCACTTTATTGGCACTTTATGAATCGTCACCGCGAGCGGCTTGGCCGCAACCCCCGCATCGGTATGATTTATCGCGGCTGGGATCGGCGCAGTCAGGAAGATCGTGACGCCGTGCTGGCCAGCGCAGAACAGCTGCTGGAGCAACTCGATACGCTTTAGGTGCTCTGATTGGCCCCTGTGACTCCGTAAGGGCAAAAAAAAGCCCGTCGATAGCTCGGCGGGCTAATGACTACTCACATCCATCGGAGTGATGGGAGTGCGAAGTGCAGAGGGAGATATGAGTAGTCTATGGGAAGTCGGTGTCTATCCAATGTTTGGCTAACATGGTTTACATGTTATACATAACCTAAACAAAAAGCAACACCCTAGTCCAAACTCAATCCCTCTACCGTAACCAGATGCGCCAGGGCCTCTTCCATGCCTGCCCGTGCCTGGGCCGTTGCCCGGTGCAGGTAGGCGTGCAATTCGGCATCATCATCGTTACGGTTTTCGCACTGTGCGCTGTAGAGCTCAAAGGCGGCCAGGGTTTGTACAACCTGCGCCATGTGATGCGGGCATTCGCAATCCACTGCGCTTTCAATGCGCGCCAGTTTCAACAGCTGGGTCTCGGAAAAGCGCTTTGGAGGGGGTGCTGGCAGCTCGCGGGGCACTGGCGATGTTTCTGCCGGCGGTTGGTAATGCTGACCCGCGCGCAAATCTACCGCTGCTGCGAGGATGGATACCGCCAGTCCATCCGGTGCCAGAGGCAGACGTAGCAGGCGGAACCCATTGCGGGCCAACATTTTCTCGTCCTCGCCGCGAGCAAAACGATATGCAACGAGGGTTGCCTTGGGCTGGAGCGCCTCGCGCAGCTTGACCAGGTGATCCAGGGAATTCGGCCCCAGATTGGTCAGCTCAAGCACCAGCACATCGGGCTGTAAGCTGCGCCCTTCCACCATGAAGGCTTCCGCATCAGACCCTGCAAGCGTTAATTCGACGGGATTGGCCGGCACGATTTCGTCGCAGATGACGCTGGGTAGCAGGGTGCCAAGCGCCGCCACGGATACTTTTCCCGGTAGCGGCCGCAAAGCGACCTGATCGGCTTCCTGAACGCGGGCGCGCAGGTCTGTCAGCGACAAGCCGGCGATGGTGCTGATGGCGATACCCCGTTCCGTCAGCGCCTTGAGAAGCCCGAGTTTCTCCACGTCGGTTGTGCTGTAGACCCGACGGCCATTGGCTGAGCGTTCCGCGACCACGGCTGCATAGCGTTGTTCCCAGACCCGGATCAGCTGTGTGCTGAGGCCGGTTAGCCGTGCCACAGCGCCGATCGTATAGGTAGATTCCTGCGCCGTGTTGTCATTCGATTTTGCGGTCATACCTTGTCTTCCATAGAGTTGGGTGCCCTACCAGGGCAGCGCGTTACCGTTCCAGTTCATAAAGCGCCCGGATTCCTCCGGTGTGCCCGCCAGCACCACCTGGAGGATGCGCCGCGCCGACTGATCGGGCTGATAGAGCTTGTCTGCGCTCACGCCACTCTGAAAGGGGCGTGACAGGTCCGTATCGGTAGTGCCGGGATGAATGCTGGTGATGCATAGCGCTGGATGCGTACGTCGGCCCTCGATAGCCAGCGTTCGCAACAGTTGGTTGAGTGCTGTCTTGGACGCGCGGTAGCCAAACCAGCCGCCCATGCGATTGTCGCCAATGCTGCCCACCATGGCCGAGAGCGCGGCGAAATGGGCAGGCTCATGGCGGGGGATGCGGCTCATGATGGCCTGGGCCAGAAGGATTGGGCCGATGCTGTTGACCTCGAATAGCCGCGCGAGCCCAGCGCGCCGCACTTGGCTGAGGGCCTTTTCCGGACGTAACTGGGTTTCGTGCAGAATGCCCGCGGCGTGAAGCGTCAGCCCCAGCTTGGCATCGGCTGCCCGCAGCGAGGCGTGCAGGGCGGCGAGATCTTCGTCGGCAGTGAGCTCGCAGGCAAGCAGCTCAACGGGCAGCCTGGCGCTGGCTTGCAGGCGCTGCAAGTCCGCGGGCACGGATGCACCACGATAGGTCAGAAAAAGCCGCTCTGGTTGGTGCTCTGCCAGCAACATGCGCGCCAGAGCCAGACCGAGACCGCGGCTGGCGCCGACCACCAAAGCATCGCCACCGGCGAAACACAGCCCGTCGCTCATAAAGCGCGCTCCCGTTCCGCGTTGCGTTGCTTGTTGAGCGCCAGTGCATCCAGGGCCCGCTGGCGGCCTGCTTTGTGATCGACCACGGGCTTCGGATAGTCCTTGCCCAGCACGATGCCAGCGCTTTGAAGCAATACGGGAGGCGTTTCCCATGGCGTATGCAGGTGCTTATCGGGCAGCCCCGCCAGCTCCGGAACCCAGCGCCTTACGTACTGACCTTTCGCGTCAAACTTTTGCCCCTGGAGCGTGGGATTGAAGATTCGAAAGTAAGGCGCTGCGTCGGCGCCGCAACCGGCTGACCATTGCCAGCCCATGGTGTTGCTGGCCAGATCGGCATCAACCAGCGTGTCCCAAAACCAGCGCGCTCCGGCTTGCCAGGGTTGCAGCAGGTGCTTCACCAGTAGCGAGCCGACAATCATGCGCACGCGGTTGTGCATCCAGCCCGTATGCCATAGCTCACGCATGCCTGCGTCAACGATCGGGTAGCCGGTTTCGCCGCGCTGCCAGGCGCGCAGGAGGGCCGGGTCTTCCTGCCACGGGAAGTGACGATAGGCGTCGCCCAGCGACTGTTCCGGCGTGTGTGGAAAGTGCACCAGCAGGTGATAGGCGAATTCGCGCCAGCCAATTTCCGAGAGGAATTTAAAGGCGTCCTTGCTACTTGCAAGGCCCGCCGCGTGCGCCGTTGCCCACACTTGCCGCGGACTTAACTGCCCGCTGGCCAGGTAGGGCGACAGACGGCTGGTTCCACGTTTGCCCGGCAGGTCACGGTCCGTGCCGTAGCGGTTTACGGGCCCGGTAAGAAACGCCTCCAGCGCCGCGCTGGCTCCGCTCAGGCTGGGGTCCCACCGTGTTTCCAGGCCCTGGTCCCAGCGCGGGCGGGGCTGCAGTTCGAAGGTCTCCAATGGGTCGCTGGCAACGCGCTGTTCCGGTGCGCGCCAGCCCGTTTCCGGCAGTTGTACCGGGGCCGCTACCGGCAGGCTTTGCAGATGGCGCCAGAACGGTGTGAACACCCGAAAGGGCAGGCCCTGTTTGTTGGCGACCGTATGCGGCTCCCACAGCAGGGAACCGTTAAAGCTGCGGACGCGCAGGCCCTGATCACTCAACGAGGTTTTCAATTGGCTGTCGCGCTTGATGAGAGCGGGCTCGCAGCGCCGATTCCAGTACACCGTATCAGCGCCCGTCTCCTGCACCAGGTCGGTTAGTGCCTTGGCGCTTGGGCCCTGGCGAAAAACCAGCGGCAAGCCCCGTTCAGCAAGCGCAGCGCGAAGGTCCTGCAGGGCCCGATGCAGCCACCAGCGCGTGGCACCGCCAGGCGCCCAGGGGTCCGCTTCGTCCGGGGCGTGGATGTATACGGGTACCACAGGCTGTCCGCGCTCGAGGGCGGCAGTCAGGGCCGGATTATCATTCAGGCGGAGATCCTTTCGGAACCAGACCAGGGTCGGTGAACTGGACATGCGTGGTAGCGATTACAAAACTCTAGATCCAGTGTATAGGATTTGTTTAGCTTTTTCAGGTTCACGTTTTTTTTCTGTGAGGTGCGTATGCTTAAGTCATGCAAACCGAACGCAAAAGCCAAAACACAGCCCGCCGATTTAGCTTGTGCCTGATTGCGCTGGCCCTGTTGAGCGCATGCACCGTACGCGTCCCCGAGGGCGTAGAGACGGTGCAGGATTTTGAGCTCGAACGCTATCTTGGGACCTGGTATGAAATCGGTCGCCTGGATCATCGCTTTGAGCGGGGTCTGAGTCGGGTCACGGCCAACTACGCGCTCAATGACGACGGCACGGTGCGCGTCACCAACCGGGGCTATCGCGATGCCGATGGGGAGTGGGAGGAGGCCGAAGGTCGAGCAAAATTCGTCGGCGCACGTGATGTGGGCGAGCTTAAGGTGTCCTTCTTTGGCCCTTTCTACGGCAGCTACAACATCATGCACCTGGACCGCGGGGTGGAGAATTATCGCGTTTCGCTGGTCGCAGGCCCGAACAAGGGTAACCTCTGGCTGCTGGCGCGAACGCCGGTGCTGGACCAGGCCAGCAAAGATGAACTGGTGGCCATGGCCCGCGCGGCCGGCTTCCCGGTAGAAGAGCTGATTTGGGTGCCACAGGACAGCTAGGGTATAAACCAAAACGACGCGCGAGCCTCTGCGCTGGCGCCACAACAAGCAGAAGGAGAGTTTCATGAAGTTGGTAAAAATCATTGCGGCCGCACTGCTGGCCGGGGGTGCCGCTGGCCTGCAGGCAGACGATCACGCGGATACGGCCGCCAAAATCAAAGCAGCCATGGCGTCCGATATTCGCTCGGAGTCAGAGACCGAGCGTGACCGCAACCGTCGGCCCGTGGAAACATTGGAGTTTTTTGGTCTCCGGGATGACATGACGGTGGTGGAATTGCTCCCAGGTGGTGGCTGGTACACGAAGATTCTGGTGCCCGTGTTGGCAGAGAACGGCAGTTACCATGCCGCGATCGGTGCGGGCCGGGTGCAGGAGGCCATGAGCGATGTGGCCGGTTTTGAGGAGATGTCGGTGGTCGCTGAGGACGCGCGCATTTTCCGCGAGGACGGTGAGCGCCTGTACAGCATGGAGATGGACGGCCTCGGCGTTGAAGACGTCGATATGGTGCTGACCTTCCGCAACTATCACAATTTTAGCGAAAGCGGCCGTCGGGCCATGAACGAGGCCGCCTACGCAGCGCTTAAGACCGGCGGTATCTACGGCGTGGTTGACCACACCATGCGCCACATGGAAGCACCAAACGATGAAAATCGGCGCCGTTTTGATCCGGTGCTGGCCATCAAGGAAATTCAGGAGGCCGGCTTCCGCCTGGTGGATTACTCGCGTCTGCACTACCGCGCCGACGATGAGCTGGAGTACGAAGTGGGACGGCGTTCCGTCAGCGGCAATACGGACCGTTTCACGCTGAAGTTCGTCAAGGAGTAGGCCGGTGCGGGTCCCCTTGGGGCCCTATGCGATGGGAAGACATGGGCGTCACGTGAGTTTTATGGTGGTGCCGACACTTCCATTGTGGAAAAAATTCTCTACACTGGACCGTTCCGCCGCAAAAACTGCGGCGGGACTCAATACAGGAAATCAGTACTATGCAATGGCCGGGACAGCATCGGGGGCTCTACCAGCCGGAGAACGCAAAAGACAGTTGCGGCTTCGGGCTGATCGCGCACATCCGAGGCGAACCCTCGCACCACCTGGTCACTACGGCCTGCACGGCGCTGGATCGTATGACCCACCGCGGCGCTGTGGCCGTCGATGGCAAGACCGGCGACGGCTGCGGTGTGCTCATGGCCATGCCGGAATCTTTTTTCCGCAGCGTTTGCGCCGATAGCGGTATTTGGCTGGGCGAGAAATTCGCCGTTGGTATGGTGTTCCTGGGCGGCGACGAAGATGTTGCTGCCGCGTCCCGAGCACTGCTGGAACGACATCTGGCCAAAGAAATGCTGGAGGTGTCCGGCTGGCGCGAGGTGCCCGTGGATGAGCGGGTGCTTGGACAGCTCGCCAGCGATTCCAAGCCGCGCATTGAGCAGGTCTTTGTCAACGCGCCTCCGGGCTGGTCCACGCACGATATTGAGCGGCGACTGTTTGTTGCCCGGCGCATGGCGTCGGCTGAAAACGCGGCGCAGGCAACGCCCGATGCGGCGTTTCATGTGGCCACCCTGTCAAACCTGGTGACGGTCTACAAAGGGCTGGTCATGCCGGTCAATCTGCCGGAGTTTTTTCCGGATCTGAAAGACCCGCGCATGGAAAGCCACATTGCGGTGTTTCATCAGCGCTTTTCCACCAACACCTTGCCCAACTGGAAATACGCGCAGCCCTTCCGCTTCCTGGCTCATAACGGTGAGATCAACACCATTGCCGGTAATCGCAGCTGGTCGGAGGCACGTACGCCCAAATTCCAAACGCCGCTGCTGCCTGATTTGCAACGTATCCGTCCTCTGGTGAATCAGGAAGGCTCTGATTCCAGTTCGCTGGACAAGATGCTGGAGCTGTTTCTGGCTGGTGGCATGGACGTATTTCGCGCCATGCGCATTCTGGTGCCACCCGCCTGGCAGGCCGAACCGGACATGTCGCCTGATCTGAAAGCGTTTTACGAGTTCAATTCCATGCATGTTGAGCCCTGGGATGGGCCTGCCGGCATCGTCATGACCGACGGGCGCATCGCGGCCTGTAATCTGGATCGCAACGGTTTGCGACCGGCCCGCTATGTGATCACCAGCGATGACCTGATCACGTTGGCCTCGGAGGTCGGCGTATGGGATTACGCGGAAGCGGATGTGCGCGAGAAAGGCCGCGTCGGACCGGGCGAGATGTTCGCTGTGGATACGGAAACCGGCAAGCTATGGCGCTCTGGCGAAATTGACAACCAGCTCAAGGCGCGACGTCCTTACGCGGACTGGCTGGCCGAGAACATCATTCGCATCAGCAACAACGATGAACAGGAAGCGGCGGCTGCGGAGCAGTTTTTGCGCGAGGAACATGCGGACTTCCCCGTGTTCCAGAAACTCTTCGGTGTCAGCAATGAAGAGCGCGAACAGGTCATCCGCGTCATGGCCGAGGATCAGGTGGAGGCCACCGGCTCCATGGGTGATGACACGCCGATCGCGGTCATGTCGCGCCTGGCGCGCTCACCCTATGACTACTTCCGTCAGCAGTTCGCGCAGGTGACCAACCCGGCTATCGATCCGCTGCGGGAAGCCTCAGCCATGAGCCTGGAAACCCTGTGTGGCCGTGAGCACAATATTTTCCAGGAGACCAACACGCATGCACATCGGGCCGTGCTGCCCTGGCCCGTGCTCAATATCGTCAAGTTCCGCAAGCTTATGGAGCTGGATCAGCGCTATTACCGACATCAGCGCTTCAGCCTCAACTATGCGCGCAGCGACACGCTGGAAGAGGCCTTGCAGCGACTCTGCGATGAGGTCTCCGCAGCGGTCGTTGACGGAGCCGTGTTTGTGGTGCTCTCCGACCGCGATATAGCGCCGGATCGGGTGCCGATCCATGCGGCGCTGGCCACCGGCGCCGTGCATCAGCGCCTGATTCGCGACGGTTTACGTTGCGACTGCAACATTTTCGTGGAAACCGGTACCGCCCGTGATTCCCACCAGTTCGCCGTGCTCTTTGGTGTGGGCGCCACTGCCGTGTATCCCTATCTCGCCTTCCAGATCATTAACGACCTGCATCAGCGCGGTGCGCTGCGTGGCGACCTGCTGCAGCATCGCAAGTTTTTCCGTCGAGGCGTACGCAAGGGCCTGCTCAAGGTGCTTTCGAAAATGGGCATCTCCTGCATTGCCAGCTACCGCGGCGCGCAGCTTTTTGAAACGGTCGGGCTCGGTCAGGAAGTCACGGACCTGTGTTTCCCCGGGGCCGCCGGTCAGGTGGGCGGCGTGGGCTTTGCGGAATTGGATGCCGAAGCGCGCCAAGTGGCGGACGAGGCCTGGAATCAGGGCCGACCCCTCAGCCAGGGCGGATTGCTTAAATTTGCCCATGGCGGAGAGTTTCACGCCTACAACCCGGATGTGGTCACCACCTTGCAGACCGCCGTTCAGTCCGGGCTGAAATCAGACTATGACCGCTTTGCCGATCGCGTGAACAAGCGTTCGCCAGCGGCGCTGCGCGATCTGTTCCGCGTCGCTTCAGACCGGGAGCCCCTGCCACTGGAGCAGGTACAACCGGCGGAGGAGATTTTCCCGCGCTTCGACTCGGCAGGCATGTCCATCGGAGCCTTGTCGCCGGAGGCGCATGAGGCACTGGCCATTGCTATGAACCGGCTGGGCGGCGCCTCCAATTCAGGTGAAGGGGGTGAGGATCCGCAGCGATTCGGCACGGAGAGAAATTCCCGGATCAAGCAGGTTGCGTCGGGCCGATTCGGTGTTACCGCGCACTACCTGGTGAACGCCGATACGCTGCAGATCAAGGTGGCTCAGGGCGCCAAGCCCGGTGAAGGTGGCCAGTTGCCCGGCCACAAGGTCACCGCGACCATTGCCGCATTGCGGCATGCGGTGCCGGGTAGCACGCTGATTTCGCCGCCGCCGCACCACGATATCTACTCCATTGAAGATCTGGCGCAGCTTATCTTTGACCTGAAGCAGGTCAATCCCAGCGCCACGATCTCCGTCAAGCTGGTGGCAGAACGGGGTGTGGGTACGATTGCCGCCGGTGTGGCCAAGGCCTATGCGGATTTCATTACCATTGCCGGCCATGATGGCGGTACCGGTGCCAGCCCGCTGACCTCGGTTAAACACGCCGGCTCGCCCTGGGAAACCGGTCTGCCGGAAGCGCATCAGGCGCTGGTGGAAAACGGTTTGCGCGACCGCGTGCGCCTGCAGGTAGACGGCGGGCTAAAAACCGGCCTGGATGTGATCAAGGGCGCAATCCTGGGCGCCGACAGTTTCGGCTTTGGCACCGGACCCATGGTCGCCCTAGGCTGTAAATATCTACGCATCTGCCATCTGAACAACTGCGCCACCGGTGTGGCAACGCAGGACAAGGCGCTGCGCAAAGACCATTTCAACGGTCTGCCGGAAATGGTGATGAATTACTTCCGCTTTGTAGCGGAGGAAACGCGCGAGCATTTGGCCGCGCTGGGTTTTGAACGGCTGGATCAGTTGGTGGGTCGCAGCGATCTGCTGGAGCGCATCGACGCGCTCACAGAAAAGCAGGCCGCGGTAGACCTGCAACGCATTGTGGATGCCGCCGCCGCAGCCGGTGCGCAGGGTGCTGGTTACGCCGGCTTGCGCAACGAGCCGCATGACAAGGGCACGCTGAACGCTGCCGTGCTGGCGCATTTTGAACCGGCGCTGGAGCAGGGCGAGGCGGCGAGCGGTCGCTTCGAGATCCGCAACTATGACCGCTCCGTTGGCGCTTCCCTGGCCGGTGCGATTGCCCAGCGCTATGGCCGCGACGGGCTTCCGCATGCGGGACTCAAGCTGCGCTTTATCGGTACCGCGGGGCAGAGCTTTGGCGTCTGGAACGTGCATGGTGTGCATCTGAAGCTGACTGGTGATGCCAACGACTATGTGGGCAAGGGCATGGCGGGTGGCTCCATTGCCATTCAGCCGCACTCCGATTCGCCAATCGTCGCCAAGCGCAGCGCCATCATTGGCAATACCTGCCTCTATGGCGCCACCGGCGGCGCCTTGTTTGCGGCGGGCCAGGCTGGTGAGCGATTCGCCGTCCGCAATTCCGGCGCCACGGCGGTGGTTGAAGGGGTGGGCCATCATGGCTGCGAATACATGACCAGTGGCCAGGTGCTGGTGCTGGGCCGGACCGGTTCCAACTTTGCTGCTGGTATGACCGGCGGCGTGGCCTACGTGCTTGATCTGCAGGATCGTTTCGCGCGCCGCGTGAATCAACAGTCGGTCACCGTTGCGGACGTCGATTGCAGCGCCGATAGCGAGGATCTGGCGGCCATCCGGGACTTGCTGGAGCGCCATGTGGCCCTCACCGGCAGCGTCTGGGGCCGCAAGGTGCTGGATGATCTTGAACACTTTATGTTCCAGTTCCGCGTGGTACGTCCAAAAGTTGATCAGGAAGCCCGCAAGCAGGCCGGCACCCTCCAGTCCGTGCCTCTGAAGGTGGTGGGATGAGCACTAACAAACAACAGAAAATTCCCCTCCGGGTACGTAACCACTTCGAATTTCTCGACCGGGCTCGTGGTGAACCGGAAAAGTTTCCGCTGGAAATTCGCCGCGGCAAATTCCAGGAAATCTACGAGCCCTTTGAGATCGTGGAGGGTCAGGCCCAGTCAGAGCGCTGCATCTCCTGTGGCAACCCCTATTGCCAATGGAAATGCCCGGTGCATAACTACATCCCGGACTGGCTCAAGCTGGCTTCTGAAGGCCGGCTGATGGAGGCCGCCGAACTGGCCCATCAAACCAACAGCCTGCCGGAAATCTGTGGCCGCATCTGCCCCCAGGATCGTCTCTGCGAGGGGTCCTGTACGCTGAACACGGGCTATGGAGCCGTCACCATTGGTGCTATGGAGCGACATATCGTGGACACGGCCTTCGCCGAAGGCTGGCGCCCGGACCTGTCCCATGTGCAGGATACGGGCAAGCGGGTGGCCATTGTTGGTGCCGGCCCGGCGGGCCTCGCTTGTGCCGACGTACTGGCCCGCAACGGCGTGACGCCGGTCGTCTATGACAAGCATCCGGAGATTGGCGGCCTGTTGTCCTTCGGTATTCCTGAGTTCAAACTGGAGCACCGCGTTATCAAGACCCGCCGGGAAATTCTCGAGGGTATGGGTGTGCGCTTCGTGCTCGGTGCGGAGATTGGTCGCGACATTTCCTTCTCGGAGCTCGAAGCCCAGTATGACGCGGTGTTCCTCGGCATGGGTACCTACACGGCGCTGCATGGAGATTTGGCCGGTCGGGACCTGCCGGGCGTGCACAAGGCGCTGGACTTTCTTATCGGCAATACACGCGCCGTGCTGCGCATGGCGCCCGGCGAGTATCCTTTTCTGGATATGGCCGGCAAGCGGGTAGTGGTTCTAGGCGGCGGTGATACGGCCATGGATTGT
>JABSSV010000413.1 GCA_013213875.1 Lysobacterales bacterium | reverse complement strand
CAGCAGCCCTGCCACCCGCGACCACCCTTATCTGACCGGTTTCCTGCCGTCAGCGCTCCGCCAGCAGCTGACGTAGCAGCGGTACCGTCAAGGGCCGCTTGTCCTGAAAAGCAGCCTGTTGCAGACGGCTTACCAGCGCCAGCAAACTCGCCATATCCCGCGGACCACGACTGAGCAGGTAGCGCCCCAGTTCCGGCGCCAGCGTCAGACCGAGAGACTCCGCATGCACTTCCAGCACCCGCAGCTTGGCGGCGTCGTCCAGGGGCAGGAGTTCCAGCCTGAGCCCCCAGGCCAGGCGCGAGCCCAGATCCGGCAGTTCCAGCGGCAGGCGCCGTAAACGCTGACGGCTGGCCACGAGCAGACAACGGCGCTCCGCGCGCAGCCGATTGATGAAATGAAACAGCGCTTCTTCCCACCGCGCGTTGCCGGCAACCGCGTCCAAGTCGTCGAGACACACCAGACCAACCTGCTCCAGGCCGCGGAGCGAATGCACAGCATCATCGTCCAGATCAGAAAGCTTGAGGTAGAAGGCACTGCGACCGCTTTCACGCGCGCGGATACAGGCCGCGCTCAGCAAGTGGGTTTTGCCGCTGCCAGACGGACCGTAGAGGAAAACACTCTGATCTTCCTGCGTAGCGAGATCGTTGATCGCCGCGACCACCGCCCCGTTTGGCCCCGCTACAAAATCATCCAGACGCAGCGCTCGCCGCGGCTCCAAAGGCAGCGGCAGCTGCGGCGAGAAGAGCATCAGCGCGGTTCCTGATACCAGGCGCTATGCTGATAGATCTCATGCATATGGCGCACCACGACGTTCAGCGCCGCAGCCACCGGCAGGGCCAGCAAGATGCCCAAGAATCCAAACAATTGCCCACCAGCCAGCACGGCGAAAATGACCGCAACGGGATGCAGACCAATCTTGTCACCCACCAGATTCGGTGTCAGCACCATACCTTCCAGCGACTGACCAATCGCGAACACCACCAAAACCAGAATGAAATGCAGCAGATCGCCAAACTGGAACAGGGCCATGCCCACGGCCAGCAACAGACCGACGACGGAGCCCAGGTAGGGCACGACGCTGAGCAAGCCGGCCGTCATACCAATAAGAAAGGCCGCTTCCAGACCCACCAGCCACAGGCCGATGGCATAGATCAGCCCCAGGGCCAGCATCACCATGAGCTGCCCGCGCAGGAACGCGCTCAACACCTCATCAATCTCGCCGGCAATGTTGCTCAACTGGCTGACCCGGCTGCGTGGCAACAGGGACTGGATGCCCGCCACCAGACGATCCCAGTCACGCATGAGATAGAAGGCCACCACGGGTATCAGCACCAGATTGGTCAGTAGGGTCAATGCGACCGCGCCGCCTTTACCAACCGTCTGCATCACATTGACGGCAGCGCCAGCGGCCTGCTCCCAGTATTGCTTGAGCAGATCCACCATTTCACCAATTTCGAACCCATCGAAGGAGAAACCGAGCTGGGAGGACACCCAGGGCAGCGCTACCACCGTCACCCAATCAATCACCGCCGGCACCTGGTCTACCAGAGATCGCGCCTGACGGATCAAAGCCGGTATGACCACCAGCAAGGCGATCACCAGCAAAAACGTGAGCAGGACAAACACCAGCGTCACCGCCAGACTGCGGCTCATTTGCCAGCTCTTGATACGAATCAGCTCCAGCCGATCTACCAGCGGATCGGTGAGATAGGCAATGGTCGCTGCGACCGCAAAAGGGGTGATGACCGGCGCCAGAAGCCACAGCAACAGGCCGCCGAGGAGCAGCAGCGCGCACAGCAACCAGCTT
>JABSSV010000412.1 GCA_013213875.1 Lysobacterales bacterium | reverse complement strand
GGCCCTGACTCTGGCCATCATTTTCTGGCTGGGGGCCGGCGCCGAACGCATGCTGGGATCGCTGCTCTTGCGGCTCTTACCGGAAGGCTGGTACCTGCCCGGTATGGGCCTGCTATCGACGTTGGCACTGATCCTGCTCACCGGTTTGCTGACGCATGTGATTGTCTTTCAGCGCCTGCTGGCCTGGAGCGAATCGATCCTGAACCGCCTGCCCCTGGTAAAGACCATCTATTCCGCCCTCAAGGATTTCACCGACTACTTTTCCGCAGACGCGCACGACAACAGCAAGGTGGTACTGGTGCAGCTGCCCGGCCAGGAATTCCAGCTGTTGGGTTTCGTGACGCGGGAACAGTTCGATGATCTGCCCCTGCAGCCCGCGGCTGAACAGGCGGTAGCGGTCTATTTGCCCATGAGCTATCAGATTGGTGGTTACACGCTGTATCTGCCTGCCTCAGCCCTGACCCCGCTGGATATCAGTTTTGAGGACGGCATGCGTCTGGCCATCACCGGTGGCGTGAGTCGTAGCAGCTAATCGAGATTCATGCGCAGCGCCGTCAGCAGGCCGCGCAGCACCAGGTCCGGAATGACCTCATCATAGAGCCCGGTGCCGGAAAACAGCCCGGAGAACCCGCCAGTCGCCAGTACCCGTGGACGCTCGCCTTCGAAGGCGTCCTGGCACAAGCCGGACATGATTTCTTTTAAGGCACCCAGGTGGCCATGGTAAAGGCCTGACTGAATGCTGTCGGCCGTGCTGCGACCCAGCGTGCTTTCCACGCGCTGAATTTCCACCGAACTCAGTCGCGCCGTACCCTGATCCAGCGCCTGCATGGACATACGCAGCCCGGGAATGATCACGCCACCCAGATAGTCGCGCCCGGCGCTGATCACATCGACCGTTGTAGCCGTACCCAAATCCAGGATCAACAGGTCCTCTCCTGGGTACATTTGCGTTCCCGCAATAGCGTTAGCAATGCGATCCGCACCCACTTCAAGTGGATTGCGATAGCGAATTTTCAGGCCGGTACGGGTTCCCGCCTTGAGCACAAAAGGTGACCGGGCCAGATATTTCTGGCAACCATTACTGATGCTGTAAACCACCTCGGGTACCACGGAGCACAGGGCAATATGACTTACCTGTTCCGGATCAAAGCCGTTCTCACGCAGGATTGATCGAAAGAACAGACCGTACTCGTCTGAAGACGCGCCCTGCTTCGATGTTTTACGAAAGGTCAGTTTTAAGTCGTCTCCTTCGAACACACCGCCAAAAATGTGACTGTTTCCCACATCAAGACAGAGAATCATGATCTTTCCTCCAGATAGCCGCTAAGCGCCTGCGCCAGAGCCTGTCGATTAGCGATCGTGGCCGACTGCCCCGCTGCACGATACAGGGTGAATGAATGGACATCCGGCCTTATCTCATGGAGATCGTTATGAACCACCAGATCCGTGTCACCCGCAGCAAATACGCGCGCGACTGCCTGCTCCACCGCAGCCTGCTCTGCACCAACGGTCAGCTTGAAACCGACCACGCACAAGGCCTTGTTACGGGACCAGGACCGTAGCTGCGGCAGCAGCTT
>JABSSV010000411.1 GCA_013213875.1 Lysobacterales bacterium | reverse complement strand
TCCAGAACCTGCTTGCGCTCTTCATCGTGTAGCGCCAGCAAATCGAGGTAGCGGGTAAGAAATCCTTCCACATAGACAGGGGCCATGTCTGGCCTCTCGCCCGCCTCCAGAGTCGCCACCAGGCTGGTCTGGCACAGCAGTCTTTTTGCCGCCTGATCCTGCGTCAGGCCGAGGGTCTCTCGTCCAGCGCGCAGCAGGTCACCAGCGGACATGGGAAGCAGCGGTTGTTGCGGGTTCACAACGTTTCCATGGTCTGTAATTCCGCAGCTTCCGACGTACCGGGAAAGCGCTGAAGCACAGCGGATCGGTAGCGCCCCGCTTCTTTAGCGTTAGCCAAGGACTTTTCAATCTTATAGCCCAGCATCAGACTTGCCGCGGTCACTTCACCGGACACTTCATAACGCTGCAGGAAAGCGCGTGCGCGGAGAAACTGTTCCTGCTGCAGATTCAATGCCGCAAGGTTTAATAGCGCATCAGAGAACTGCGGGTCGTACTGTAGTGCAAGACGCAGGTAACGGTCAGCGTCCTCTATGTCTCCACGCTGCAGTGCGCAGGACCCCGCATTGGTCATGGCCACGGCTGGCGTGCGATAGAAAGGATCTTCCAGTGCGCGCTCAAAATAGCGATTGGCGCGCTTATCTCTGCCGGTGCGGCAAAGATAGGCGCCCATGTTGTTGTTAACGTCGCCATTATCAGGTTCGGCCTCAACAGCCGCTTCAAAATGACGGCGCGCTGCATCATCTTCGCCGATCGTCTCATAGAGCACGGCGAGCATGGTGTGCCCGGGGGCATAACTGCGGTCCGCCGCGACCGCTTTCTTCAACTTCTCTAGCGCCACTTCATACTGACCGCGCGTCATATATTCCCGGCCGAGTTGCGTGTTGAGCTCAGCCGCTTTGCGGCCCGGGCTCTGCGATTCCGGATCGGGGCTTGCAGTGGTTGCGCACCCGCCACTGAAAACGGCCGCCGTGGCCAAAAAAGCCAGCGACAAAATCTGCTTGATCATGCCTTCGCCCCCTCGGCTTTGCGCTTCTCACGGCGCCGCGTTCGATCCCGAAAATCTCCGGCCAGCTGCCCGCACGCGGCATCGATATCGTCCCCGCGCGTTTTCCTTACCGTGGCGATAATGCCCCCATCGCGCACCAGCTGCTGAAAGCGCTCGATACGACGCGCGCTGGAGCAACGATAGCTGGTACCCGGAAATGGGTTAAAAGGAATCAGGTTCAGCTTGCTGGGCACCGTGCGCAGCAGCTTGACCAGATCCCGCGCGTGCTGGTCCGAATCGTTCACGCCGTCGAGCAAGGTGTACTCGAAGGTAATGGAACGCTTTTTCTGGCCGGCCAGGTAATCGCGACAGGCCTGCATCAATTCGGCAATCGGATACTTGCGATTCAGCGGTACGATCTCGGTACGTACCTCATTAACCGGCGCATGCAACGACACCGCCAGGGCCACGTCCACCGACTCACGGAGCTTGGCGATACCCGGAACCAAACCGGCCGTGCTAACAGTCACGCGACGGGAAGCGAGGCCAAAACCCAGGTCCGCACGCATGAGGCGCAGTGCCGGGAGTACCGCGTCGAAGTTCAGCAGCGGCTCGCCCATGCCCATC
>JABSSV010000410.1 GCA_013213875.1 Lysobacterales bacterium | reverse complement strand
AGTGTCCGTATGAGGTCTTCGTCGGCATCCGCGCCCAAAGCGCCGCCCAGTTTTCGGGCCAGCGTGTTGAGCTCTGCCAGCGCATCGGGCGTCGCCAGGTCATCTTCCAGCGCGGCGATAAAGGCCGCGCCCGGCTCGGAGGCCTGGAGATCCGGCACGGTGCTTAGTGCATCACGAAGCACCGCATACATGCGATCCAGGGTGCGCTGGGCCTGTTGAATGGCCTGTTCTGACCAATCCAGGGGCTGTCGATAATGGGCACTGAGCAGCACATAGCGCAGGGCTTCGCCAGGAAAATGCTGTATCAATTCATGCACAATCATGGTGTTGCCCAGCGACTTGGACATTTTCTCCTTATCGACGGTAACAAAGCCGTTATGCATCCAGTAACGTGCAAAGGGCTTGCCCCCGTGTACGCAAACGCTTTGGGCGATTTCATTTTCGTGGTGGGGAAAGACCAAATCCTGTCCGCCGCCGTGGATGTCAATGGTTTCACCCAGATGCTCCGCTGCCATGGCCGAGCACTCAAGATGCCAACCCGGACGTCCCCAGCCCCAGGGGCTATCCCAGCCGGGTTGCGGGTCAACGGAGGGTTTCCAGAGCACGAAATCACCCGCGTTTCGTTTGTAGGGCGCCACTTCAACGCGGGCGCCGGCTACCATATCGTCCATGGTTCGCCGGGACAGGGCGCCATAGGCCGCATAGCTGTCGATGGCGAACAACACATGGCCTTCCGCCGCGTAGGCGTGTCCGGAAGCAATGAGCCGCTCAATCATGGAGATCATTTGCGGAATGTGTTCCGTGGCAAGTGGCTCAATGGTGGGCAGCCTGACTCCCAGCGCGCCCATATCGTCATGGTAGGCCTGGGTGTAGCGGCCGCTAATCACCTCAATGGGGACGTTCTCAGCGGCGGCTGAGGCGTTGATTTTGTCGTCCACATCGGTGATGTTGCGCGCGTAGACCACTTCTTTAAAACGGCGGGCCAGCACCCGTGCCAGCAATTCGAAGATAACGGCCGGGCGCGCATTGCCGATGTGGGCATAGTTATACACGGTCGGTCCGCAGGCATAGAGTGTCACCCGTTCGGGATCGAGCGGCTCAAAGACCTCTTTGCTACGGGACAACGTATTGTATAAACGGATGGTCACTGCTCTGGCTACCTTGTTCTGGGGCGGGCCAGCGGGGCAGGGCACGCCGGTTTGATCCTGAAGCGTGCTGCCGTTAAAGTCATGGCCGGTCGCCGTTCGGCCGGCTGTACCGGCAAGACACTATTCTAACCCGAAGCGCGCGATTTCGGGCGCATGAAATAGCCCCGATCTGCCCTCAGGTCGGGTTCAGGAGACGGTCTCATGACAACAAGCCCCACTGCAATTTCCCTTTTTGGGAATCATATGGAACAACAACAGTCGGTTTGGGCGACCGCCTTGCAGGCCGAACAGTTTGACGCGGCAGTCATTCATTCCGGCAGCCAGCGCTACAGCTTTCTTGATGATTATCACTATCCGTTCCGTCCCAATCCGCATTTTCTCGCCTGGCTACCCCTGACCCATCACGACGAGAGCGTACTGATTATCCGCCCTGGCCAGCGCCCGGTCCTGTATTACTTTCAGCCGGATGACTACTGGTATTCACCACCGGCGGATCCGGAAAGTTGGTGGAGCGAATATTTTGACGTGCGGCGAGTCCGGGAAACTGGTCAGTGGCGTAGCGCTATCCCCGAAGGTCGCATTGCCTATGTGGGTGACGCGCCGGCGCTCAGTGATGAGATTGAGCTTAATCCTGCCCGGCTCCTGAACCGTCTCCACCTCGCACGTACGGTCAAGACGGCCTATGAACTGGCGTGCTTGCGCGAGGCCGTTGGGATCGCCGCGCGGGCCCATGTGGCAGCGGCGGAGGCGTTCCGGGAAGGGCAGTCCGAGTTTGCCATTCATCAGGCCTATCTGCAGGCGGCACAGCAGGAGGATGCGGATCTGCCCTACGGCAGCATCGTGGCGCTGAATGAGCATGGAGCAGTGCTGCACTATCAGCAGCATGAGCGCTCTGTACCCGGGGTGCATCGTTCCTTTCTTATCGACGCGGGGGCCAGCTGCCACGGCTACTGCTCTGACATTACGCGGACCTATAGCGCCACGCCGGGGCACTTCGCGGACTTGATTGTTGCTATGGATCGGCTGCAACTGGATCTTTGTCATGCGATGCGGGCGGGGGCTGATTACAAAGCACTGCACCTGCAGGCTCATGCGGCCATCGCACAGCTGCTGGTGGACGCGGAACTTATACATTGCAGTGCGGAACAAGCCTTGAGCAACGGCCTGACCAGTGTCTTCTTCCCGCACGGTCTCGGGCACTATCTGGGGCTGCAAACCCACGACGTGGCGGGTCTGCTCGCGAACGCGGACGGCACCGAGATTGCCCGGCCGGACGGTCACCCTTTTCTGCGTCTGACCCGAGTATTGGAAGCCGGCAATGTGGTCACGGTAGAACCGGGTCTGTATTTTATTGATTCTTTACTGGAACGCTGGCGTGCAGGCCCTGACGCGAAGCTCATCCATTGGGCGGCCATAGAAGAGCTGCGTCCCTACGGGGGCATTCGCATTGAGGATGACGTGGTTGTTACCACTGGCCAGCCGGAAAACATGAGCCGTGATGCATTTGCCGCACTGTGAGTAGCGCAGGAAACTAGTCCTCGCTGAGGCCAAGCCCACTCAGGCCAGAAACCGGCATTTCACCAGCGGGACCGTGGTTCCAGATGTTGGCACGGTTTTCCACGTCCCGACGCTTGTCCACGCTGGCCATGGCTTTCACCGCCTGCATAATGCCTGCGTCCTTTATGGCATTGGTGACGAACAAATCCAGTTCGGCCACATAGGGGTCGCCGATAATTTTGCGCATGACGCGATTGGCCGTGGACAGGTCTTCGGGAAACAGATGCTTGCCGGTCTGGAGCAGGTAGTGGTCTGATACCGACTGCAGCGTAACCAGGCTGCAGTAGGCGTCGTCCAGCAGGCCAATAATGCCCAGGTGATCGGGGATAACGTCCTCGCCCTGTTCCCAGTAGGAAATGACCATGGTGACGATCTGCTCCATCTCCTTTTCCAGACCCACGGTTCGCGCCGCGGTCATGGCTACCTTGAGCATGTAGGGCACCTGCTCAACATAGCCGGTGACGAAGCGCGTGCCGCGCTCGAGTTCTGCCTCGTCGGGAACAATTCCATTTCGCTCCGCAATCACCGCCAATAGATCATGCAGGTCGCGCGCGGCCAGCGCATCGCTGCAGATGTCATGAATCATGGATTCTATGGCGGAGGTTTCCATGTGCCTTTCGTGTGGCCCAGAACAGGGAAAATTCTGCGTGATTTGGCCGCTTATCACAAGCGAAACCACCTTTTTGCTTGGCCTGATCTCAGGCTTCACGTAGGCTTGGGTTCCCGAGCAGGAGTCCCGCCGTGCTGTACCTCTCTGTTGCTGCCCTTTTTGTCGGTCCATTACTGTACCGCTGGCTTCGCCGTGGCGGCATTCTTGCGCGCACCGTTGATCGGTTTTTGATTGCCATACTGGTTGTTCTGGTCGTGTTTTTACTGGTGCCGGAACTGGTCAGGGACATGGGTTTTCCGGCCCTGGCTCTTATTGCGGCCGGCTATCTTGTTCCGGGCCTGCTCGAGCGCCTGGTGCAGAAATCGGCGCACACTTTTCACACCATCAGCCTCCTTCTGGCGCTTGCTGGTCTGCTGTTACATGCGCTGCTTGAGGGCGCCGCCCTGGTTAGCAGCGGCGGGGAATCAGGTTTTTCCGCCGTGGTCATTCTGCATCGCTTGGGCGTTGGGTTGGTGCTCTGGTTCATGGTGCAGCCGGTCTTTGGCGCGCGCGTTGCCTGGGGCGTGCTGGCGTTGATGGCTTGCGCCACGCTGGTGGGCTACGGGCTTTCGGAACCCTTGCGCGCAGAGGACCATCAGCACGACGTGCACGTGCTGCAGGCCCTTGTGATCGGCACCATCATCCATAGCCTGATTCATCGGGGCCACGCGCACAAAAGCACCGACGGCCATGACCGCATGGAACACTAATCTGCCAAATAAGCATGTTGGGAATTTTTCGGTCAAGCTGTTGTCCTAGCTAGGCAAGCGAGTGACACGTGACAGGCATATTCTTGTTCGTGAAATCTCTAGTTCTCCTTTGTGTATTGACTATTAAGGCGCCCATCTCGGCGCCTTTTTTTTATGGCCGCGCTGGCCGTCAGCCCAGGTTCAGGTTAGCCTTGAGCTATTCCCGCTAGCGCGCCGTTGCAAGGAGCTTTCTATGCCTCTGGATCCCGGACTTGGATTGAACATTCGCCCTCTGACTGCAGCCGATGAGGGCGCCTGGCGTGAGCTTTGGAAAGCGTATCTTGAATACTACGAGACCGAGTTGCCCGAGGAGATTTACCGCACGACCTTTGCGCGTCTCCTGAGCGATGATCCGCAGGAATTTCATGGCCTCGTAGCCGAACGGGAGGGTGATCTGCTGGGGCTGGTGCACTTCGTCTATCACCGCAGCTGCTGGAGTACGGAGAACAACTGCTACCTGCAGGATCTTTTTGTAGCGCCTGACTGGCGTGGCAAAAGTATCGGTCGCGCCCTGATCGAGGCCGTCTATGCGGCTTCTGATGTCGATGGGCATCCCAATGTCTATTGGCTGACTCAGCACTTCAACGACGCGGGGCGACGTCTCTATGACCGGGTGGGTGAGCTGAGCCCGTTCGTGGTCTACAACCGACCAGGCTACGACGCCTAAGGCGCACCGATTGAGCCATGCGAACCCGGGCTAACTGCACGGCTACGGTGTCTGGCCGATGAGCTGGCGTTCGCTACCAATCGCTGGCTGGCTGGCGGGTGTGTTGATGATGCACGGCGCGAATGCGGATCAGCTCGCCATTGAGGTCACTGGTGTGGATACACCGGCGGCTAACAACATCCGTGCCGAGCTTGATGGCGGCTGGGTATCAGGCGGCATGCTGACCAGCGAGCGCCGCCGAGAGCGATTGCTGGACATCATTGAGGTGGGCGCGGTCAACGCCATGCGGCCCTTCGGCTACTACGCAGCCCAGGCAACCGCAACATTGCGGCAGCAGGACGATGGTTCCTGGCGGACAGAGATTGCGGTGCAGCCCGGACCGCCGATTGTTATCGATGCGCTGTTGCTGGAGATCAGCGGTGAGGGCGCTGGATCTCCGGATCTGCGTGCCTGGGAGACGCGCTGGCCCTTGCACAAGGGCGAGGTTTTGAATCAGGTCGCCTGGGACGCGCAGCTAGCGCAGCTGCGTGATTTGCTGGAAGCGGACGGTTACTTTAATGCCACGTTTGTCCAGCAACGTATCGAGCTCTATGCCTCGGAGCTGCGCGCCGCTCTGTTTCTGGAAGTGCAAACGGGGCCGCGTTCCGTCTTTGGTCAGGTCGTGTTTGATCAGGATTTTCTGGCACCTTACGTACTGGCGCCGGTACCCCGCTTTCGGTCCGGTGAGCCCTACGCGCAGTGGCAGGTGGACCAGCTTCGGACCGATCTCTGGAAGCTAGGGTTTTTCGGTGCGGTTAACGTGAGCGAGGAGCGCTCCTCTGGCGCGTCTCCCCCGACGGTTGATCTCCGGGTGGAAGTGACGCCGGGCAAACGTAATACCCATCAGGGCACCTTGGGTTACGGCACCGATACCGAATGGCGGGCCCAGTATCGCTGGCAACGTCATCTGCTCTCGGAGCGCGGTGACTCGCTGTCACTCGGAACCTCCTGGCAAAAGCGTACGCGAAAGCTCTTGATCACCGGTGAGTATCGCCTGCCGCGTCGTGCAAGGCGCCAGGAGTACTGGTTATTCAGCCCGACCCTGGCACAGGAAGACCAGCTGTTTGAGCTCGATATCGACGGTCAGGATGAAAAGTTACCGGTGGCGGAAGGGCGTCTGGACGAGGCATTCGCCCGCCTGGGCCGCGTCAGGCTGCGCAATCCCCGTGACAGCCGTGAGCAGCTTATCGAAACCATCTTTCTCCAGTTTGTCTCAGAAGATAATGAATTTGCTGAGATTTCAGATCTGGACCGCTCCACCCTGCGCAACAGCACGCCCTTGATCCCCGGTGGCCGAGTGAACTCGCTTGCGCTGGGTATCGAGTGGGATCTGCCGGTGCTCACGGGGCGTGGTTTCGATCTTAGCGGCCACCGGCAGCGCGCCAGTCTGTTTACCTCCAGTAGCCGCTGGGCTT
>JABSSV010000041.1 GCA_013213875.1 Lysobacterales bacterium | reverse complement strand
TTCTTCGCTTTGGGCAGGTCCTTACTTGCAATCCCACTGGCCGCACCGCCCAGGCAGTCGTAAGAATCGGAAATGACACCAACGTCAATGCCACGACCTCGCGCCTTGGTTTTACTGCGCGCTTTTTGCGAGTTTTGAGCGCGATCTCCCTGGCTTTGAACAGACCCACGCGCGGTCATTGCCATGGATGCCTGCACTGAGTTTAAGCCCACCATAGACTCCAGCTCACCAAGTCGCGCTATGGGGAACAATCCGGAAACCATGCGACCGAAGCTGGCACCCTGTTTCATACCCATGGCTTCCAGCTCGGCCTGCAGGCTCGCCGCATCACTCTGCGCTACTGCGTCGATAATCACGTAACCGCCATCGAAAACCCGCGGCTCGGGTGCGGAGAGCCCCTCGGGCAGCATGCCCGCGCTGGAATCGTTGCTTGTCACGCCCTGGCTCGTGCTCTTACCGCCTGTGTGATGTGTGTCGTAAAGGGCCATGAGCGTTGTACTGACGCGTTGCGTTTTGCCCACAGGAAGCGGAGTGGAACGGTCTTCCGTTTGGGTCGCACCGAGCTCGGACAGATCAGAAACTTCGTTGGCTTGCGCAGCCGCACCTGAAATCAGGGCACTGCAAACCGCTGCGGCGAGCGCCGCCGGGGCCAGCTTTAGCATGGTATTTCTCCATTGTGGCTGGGAACCACCGACTCCACGCGCCACATGACGTGGAGTAGGAACGCGTGAAAAACTAGTACCTAAAACGTGAAAGGCCCGTCAATTGACGGGCCTTTCTGGCGAAACCAGGCGATCTGCAGCACAAAATGCCCCAGTTACAAACTAAAGACGCTACTCGCTGACGTTGAGTATCAGACGATTCACCCGTCGAACGAAGGCCGCCGGATCCTCTAGCTGGCCGCCCTCAGCCAGCACCGCTTGCTCATGCACGATGTGTGTCCAGTCTTCAAAATCACTGGCAGCTGCGCTGTCCAAGCGCGCCAGCAACGGATGGGAAAGATTCACTTCCAGCACCGGCTTGCTGTCCGGAAGTTCCTGCCCGGCCTGCTCCAGCATGCGGCGCAAATGCAGCGCCATATCCTGCTCGTTGAGCACCAGACAGGAGGCAGAATCGGTCAGACGCTGGCTGGCACGGACCGCCTGAACCTCATCTCCGAGCACCTGTTCCATGCGCACCAGCAGTTCCGGCTTTTCCTGCGCCTCATCGGCCGCTTCCTCACCATCAAGAGCAAGATCACCTTTGGCCACCGAGCGTATCTTCTTACCCTGGAACTCCTGAAAATAACCCAGCATCCATTCGTCGATTCGATCGTGCAGCAGCAACACCTCGATGTCTTTCTTCTTGAACAGCTCCAGATGAGGGCTGTGCCGAGCCGCTGTTAGGCTATCCGCCGTGATCACCCAGATCGTGTCCTGCTCTTCACCGGCGCGCTCCAGATAGTCTTCCAGGCTGGTCACCTGCCCCGCATCCACATCCTGCGTGGAGGTAAAGCGCAACAGCTTGGCAACCTTTTCCTGGTTGCCCATATCTTCCACCACGCCCTCTTTCAGCACCGTGCCGAACTGCGCCCAGAATTGAGCGTATTTTTCCGGCTCGGACTTGGCCAGTTTGGTCAACAGATCAAGGCTGCGCCGGGTGACCGCGGCCCGAATCTTGCGCACCGCTTCGTTCTCCTGCAGCAGCTCGCGCGAGACGTTCAGCGGCAGATCATCCGAATCCACCACGCCGCGCATAAATCGCAGGTAATGCGGCAGTAGCTGCTCGGCCGCATCCATAATGAAGACCCGCTTAACGTACAGCTTCAGCCCCTGGCGCTCATCGCGTTGCTGCATAAAGTCCATGGGTGCCGCCGCTGGCAGGTATAGCAGTGACGTGTAGTTTTGTGCGCCTTCCACCGCGTTGTGGGCCCAACTCAATGGCGCCTGATGATCGTGTGTCAGATGCGTGTAAAAACCTGTGTATTGCTCATCGGAAAGCTCACTCTTAGGCAGCGTCCAAAGCGCACTGGCCTGATTCACCGCCGTCCAGCTGGTCGTTGGCTCCCCGCCCTCTTCCTCTGCCGGCACCAACTCCTTGAGGAGTATCGGAAAGCCGATATGGTCTGAATAGCGGGAAATGAGAGCGCGCAGCGTCCAGCTTTGCAGGAATTCGCCCTCCTCTTCTTTCAGATGGAGGATGATTTCCGTACCGGCCCGAGGCAGGTCCATGGCACCGATGTCATAGCTGCCGTCTCCAC
>JABSSV010000409.1 GCA_013213875.1 Lysobacterales bacterium | reverse complement strand
GGTGAGGAGCCCATCGGTAACCATGCGGTAACCGCTATGGGTTACTCGGATCGCCAATGACAACGCGATCCGAGTAACCCATAGCGGTTACCGCATGGTTACCGATGGGCTCCTCACCGTCCTTGGGCGGCAACAAACGACCATTTTTCATGGACAGGGCCAGGGAGGGCATGAGGGGAAAACCGAACGCAAAGGGCAGACCTCCGGCCAGATGGGCCTTGGCCCGTTGCAGCAGGGCCGCCGGCTCAGGCTTATCCGGATGATCGAGACGGTAATAGCGCAGCGCGCGATAGTCCGCCGCCAGGGCGTAGCAAAAGGCCGTTGGTTCCGCATCGATCCGCGGATCATCATGCCGCGGTGCCTTCAGGGTGCCGGTTTTCAAATAGGGCCAGTACTTTTCCGGCGGCACTCCGATCGCACTCAGCACGCCCATCACCTGCCGAATGTAGGTGCCTTCGTCACCCTGCTCGCGCAGAAAATTCTTGGCTACCTTGTAAAGGAAAAGACGCGAGGGGGCGGTGTAGCGGCCGTGCACCCGCTTTTCAAAGTAGCCCAGCAAGGCCGCAACCACATGCGCGGAACAGGTGTTATACCCCCCCTGAAAACGTACCGGTGGCGCCCACTGGCTTAAGTCTATACGCGCCGGCAAGCGCGCGCCCTTCTGCGCGGCAGGATGCACGCCCAGCGCCTCCAGGTGCGGCTGAATGTCTTCATGCCGGGCGTGCCGGTCCGCACGCGACGGTGCCTCCCGTCGCCAACCCGTGCCTAACTGAAGTGGTTGCTTCATGCTTCAAACCCTCCCCCGGGCGCCTGCACCCTGCCAGCCGCGATTATAGACATGCCCCGGCAATGCAGCGAGAATGAAACGGTTGGGACCGGGGGCGGTCCTGTTAACTTTTTACAGGAGAAGCAGACCATGTCAAAAAAAGCACTCGACTACGTCGTGAAAGTCTCGGAAAGCCCGGAGATGCAAGAAGCGCACATGAAGGATCCGGACGCCGCCATGGATAAGCACGGCTTGTCCGATCAAGACAAAGAGATTCTGAAATCCGGGGATTTGGAGAAAATTCGCGCACATCTGGGTGATGATTCACCGCCAGGGTGTCTGATTCTCATCTTTCCCTAAGACCCGGGGAACCTGATGAGCGGTAGCCTCAACCTGGTCGGCACGGGCTTTAGCATCGCCGGCCAGATGACGCCTGAGGCGCTGACCTGTGTGCAGGAAGCCGATCAGGTCCTGCACATACTCAGCGACCCGGCTACCAGTGCCTGGCTGCATCGCATTCGCCCCGATGCACGCACGCTCACGGATCTCTACGGCGAGGGCAAAAGCCGGCATCTTACCTACGCGGAAATGGAGCGCGCCATGCTCGATCTGGCCCGCTCAGGCGAAAACGTCTGTGTGGCCTTTTACGGGCATCCGGGCGTATTCGTGACCCCATCCCATGCGGCCCGGCGCGCGGCGGATCAGGAAGGGCTTGCGGCGCGCATGCTACCAGGCCTGTCCGCTGAATCCTGTCTTTTTGCCGAGCTGGGTATCGACCCGGTTGCACGCGGCTGCCACAGCTATGAAGCCACGCAGTTTCTGCTCCGGGGCACGCCGGTCAACACTCGTTCCAGTCTGGTGCTGTGGCAGATAGGCAGCATCGGTGTCAGCACCTACCGCAACGCGGTGCTGTGGAGCCGGGAAGGTCTTCAACTGCTCACTGAAGAACTGCTGAAACATTATCCGGACCAACATGAGGTGGTGGTTTACGAGGCCTCCCAGTTCCCCATTGCGCCCTCCAAAATACTGCGCGTGCCTCTGCAGGACCTGGGCGCAGCGGACGTATCGGTGATCTCCACCCTGTTTGTGCCGCCACTGGCGCCGGCAACCGCAGACGCGCAGCGCTATCGTAACCTGTGTGATGTGCTCGGCCCCAAGGCCTGTCCGGCAGTCCCCTTCGACCGTCCGCTGGCGCCCTTGCCAGACGCACCGCGTCCCCCGCGCGCGGCGGGCAGCCTGGAAGCCATCGGGCTGGGTTACGGACTGGCTGGGCATCTGACGCCGCAAGGCCGTTACGCTCTGGAACAGGCCGATCGCGTTTTCTATCTCGTGTCCGACCCGATTCAGGGCGCATGGCTGAAGCGCCTGCGCAGCGATGCCACCTCCTTACATTCGCTGTACGGAGAAAACAACGACGCGCGGGATTTCCATGCAGCCATGACCGCTGCCCTGCTGGAACCGGTTTACGCCGGTGAGCGGGTTTGCTTTGCGGTCAGTGGACATCCATCCATCGTCGTACCACCTGCCATCGAGGCGGTGGGTCAGGCGCGTCTGCATGGTCACGATGCCAAACTTATCCCTGGCGTTTCCATCGAAGACTGCCTCATTGCGGAGCTGGGCTTCGATCCGGGTTTGCAAGGACGCATGATTTACGATGCCACCGACTTGTTGTTGCGACCGCGAGCGCTGGATACCACCACCAACCTTGTTTTGCTGCAGGCGGGCACGCTGGGAGAGCACCGCTACCGGACCGATACCCGAGCCCATGAGGGGGTGCTGGGGCTACTTCGCGACGCCCTGCTCGAACACTATCCACCGGAGCATGAAGTGGTCATCTATGAGCGCGCCACACACGCGCTGACCCAGCTGCGACTGGAGCGTGTTAGGCTAGAAGAGCTTGCAACCGCTGAAATAAGCGTCCTCTCGACGCTCTACCTGCCCCCAACCGCGCCCGTTCCCCACCAGCTCCACATGCAGAGAAAACTGGGCTTGAAATGAACGGAAGAACGGCCAGTGATGTCAAACACGGTCGAGTGTTTATCTCCCACTCGAACAAGGACCATGCCCAAGCCATGGCCCTGTGTTCCATGCTGGAGCATCAGGGCATCAGCTGCTGGATTGCGCCCCGCGACATCAATCCGGGCGCCAGCTGGGCCAGCACGATTATCGAAGCCATCAGCCACTGCGACATCATGGTGCTGCTGTTCTCAGCGCACGCCAATGCCTCGCGCCAGGTGCTGCGTGAGGTGGAACGGGCTCTGCAGCGTGACCGCAAGATTCTTACCTACCGCATTGACGACACATCACCGCAAGCGGATATGGAATACTTCCTGAGCACGGAGCAATGGCTCGACGCCCGGCCGGGCAGCGGCCAGCATGGCCCGCGCGAATTGGCTCAAAGCGTCCAGCGCCTGCTTAATGAATCAGAAGCGGCAGTTCGTCAGCCAGGACCTGCGACCCGCAGACCCAATAGAAAAGCCGCAATGGGGCCACGACGCTGGCAAATTGGCGTCATGTTCGCTGTGCTTTTAAGCCTGGCGGTGGCTATCTGGAACTGGGTGCCGCGACTGGACTCCGAAACCGGCCAGCCGGCACCCATGGCGCTCACAGAGCTGCAGAGCATCGCTGTGCTGCCCTTCGAGAACCGCAGCCAGACGGCCAGCATCGACTGGCTCAGCACAGCCCTGGCAGACATGGTCATTACCGATCTGTCCCAATCAGAAACCTTGCGCGTGCTCAGTAATCAGGAGCTATACAGCACGGTTTCGCAGGAACTGATTATGGCCGGCACGATCGCCGCGCCCGCCAAGCTGGAACAGCTGGCCAGCGAGGCCGGCGTAGGTGCCGTACTCAGCGGCAGCTACGCGCAGCTCGGCGAGCGTTTACAGGTGAGCCTCTCACTAACCGATGTGGGCAGCGGGCAGCTGTTGCTATCCCGTCGTAATGCGGGTCCGCCGGACGAAATCTTTGATATTGTTGATGCCCTCACGCAGGAAGTACGGGTGGCGCTGCGACCCGACAGCAGTAACGTGCTGGATCGAGATCTTAAGGACGTTACCACCGATTCACTGGCAGCCTATCGTCTCTATGCGGAGGGGTTGCAGTTGGATTTACAGCTCAAGCGTGAGGCCGCGATTCCACTGCTGGAACGGGCTGTTGAGCTGGACCCCAGCTTTGCCATGGCACATGCGAGACTGGGCTGGATTCAGGAGAATCTCGGCCAAGTTAGCGAGTCCAGCAGTAGCTTTGATGCGGCCTTCGCCCATCGCGAAAGGCTGCCCGCGCGGGAGCGTTATCTGGTGGAAGGCCTGCACTTCGCCCAGAGCTGGGACCGCTACCACCGCGCGGTAGAAAGCTTTGAGGCGGCCCTGGCTCTGGACCCATCCCTGCATTCAGCCCGTCACCAGCTGGCTACCGTGCTGGCCAAAATGGAGCGGGTTGATGACGCTATGGAACACTGGCAGCGGCTGCGTGAAATCGGCTACGACTACCCGGGCGTAGAAAGCGGTCTGGCCAACATGCTCTACGCGCGTGATCGCGAAGCCGAAGCGGAGCGCGTTCTGCTAGAAGCTGCTCGACGCCAGCCCGACAACGCCGCGGTACGTTTGGCCCTCAGCTGGTACTACGTGAACGCCGGCAAGCTGGACGATGGGCGGCGTCAGATTTCACTGGCCCAGGAGCTGGAACCAGCCGGCTCCAGCTTTCTCACGCAAGCCGAATACCGGGCGGCGTTGCTGCAACGGGACCTGGACGCAGCGCAGGCGCGCAGCGACGATCTGCTCACCATGCCGGACGCCTACGCTCAGTGGCTGGGGCATACGAACGCCGCTAACTTGCGGGTGCTGGAGGACCAACTGACCGCAGCGCTGGAGCAATTGCAAGCGGCAGAAGCGGCCTATGGCAGCGAGAATGCCTTCACCGCCATGGCGCGCCTGCATCGGGCGCGCGTGCTGCTGGAGTCAGGCTCGCCTCAGGCCGCTGCTGGCCTGGCGCAAGAAGCTTTCACCAGTGGCGCTGGCAGCTGGGTAAGCTGGGAGGCCCTGTTTGTCATGGCACGCGCTTTGTGGGCGCAGGGCCAGGCCGAACAAGCGCTTGAGCTGACTGATGAACTCCGCAGGCAAGCCGAACTGGATGGGGGGCCGGCACTGCAACGTTTGGCTCTCAGGCTTGAAGGCTACATGGCGGCCGACTCCCAACGGGCGGTTGACGCCTTTGAGGCAGCCGCGGAGCTCCTGACGGAAAACGGCGTCCAGTTCCATTTTCAGCGCCTGCCCGATCACGCACAGACCTGGTACGAATTGGGCCAGGCCTACCTGCGCGCCGAACGCTATGAAGCGGCTGCCACGCAGTTTCAACAGCTGATCGACAGCCAGATAGAACGCATCATGGCACCGCTCTACTACGTGCGGGCCTACCACGGCCTGGGCACGGCGCAAGCAGCTCTGGGCAACACACGGGCGGCCGCGGATGCCTATGCTCAGTTTCTGAGCTACTGGCCGCGGGGGCGTTTTGATTCCGAGCGGGTGCAGGAAGCCCGTGCATTTATGCGGGTCAATGCGCAGCTCACTCAGAACCTATCCCGCTGAGCAAACCCTGCCAAGGCCGTCGCTAGCGCAGCAGCCAGTAGTCGGTTGGGTTATCGGGGCATACTCCCGGGCCGCATTCGGCAAAGGTTAGTAGCACGTTCGCGGCCATCATCAGCAACAGCGCCAGCACCCCCAGCTTGCATAGCAAGGGCTGCAG
>JABSSV010000408.1 GCA_013213875.1 Lysobacterales bacterium | reverse complement strand
CTATCTGCGCAAGTTTGGGCGCTTCACCGTGCCGGAATTCATCGGTGACCGTTTCTACTCAAAGACCGCACGCCTGGTGGCCGTGATCTGCCTGATTGTTGCTTCCATCACCTATGTGATCGGGCAAATGAAAGGCGTCGGTGTGGCCTTTGGACGATTCCTGGAGGTGGACTACGAGATTGGCGTGCTGGTGGGCATGGCCATCGTCTTTATCTACGCCGTGCTGGGCGGCATGAAGGGCATCACCTACACACAGATTGCCCAGTACTGCGTATTGATCTTTGCCTACACGGTGCCCGCCATCTTCATTTCCCTCAACCTGACGGACCAGCCCCTACCGCAGCTCGGTCTGGGCGCTACCATGGCCGACGGCAGTGGCGTTGCGCTGCTGGACAAGCTGGATCTGGTCATCAAGGACCTGGGCTTTGAAGCCTTTACGGCGCAGAAAGGCTCGACGCTGAACCTGTTCCTGCTCACCGCGTCGCTCATGATCGGCACCGCAGGTCTGCCCCATGTCATTGTGCGCTTCTTCACCGTACCCAAGGTATCCGATGCCCGCGTATCCGCCGGCTGGGCCCTGGTTTTTATCGCCCTGCTCTACACCACGGCGCCGGGCGTCGGCGCCATGGCCCGGCTCAATCTGGTGGAAACCATCCAGCCAGGCCCCGTAGGCAGCGCGGACGGCAACCTAAGCTATGCGGAGCGCCCGCAATGGTTCCGCAACTGGGAAACCACCGGGCTGTTGGCTTTTGAGGACAAAAATGGTGACGGACGCATTCAGTATTACAACGATGAGAACCCGGCTTTTGCGGCCCAGGCGCAGGCCTATGGCTGGGCCGGCAACGAAATGGTCAAAGTCGACCGCGATATTATGGTGCTGGCCAATCCGGAGATCGCCGGCCTGCCCAACTGGGTGATCGCCCTGGTCGCTGCCGGTGGCCTGGCGGCGGCGCTATCCACCGCAGCCGGCCTGCTGCTGGCCATCTCCTCCGCCATCAGCCATGACCTCCTGAAGGGCATGTTGCGACCCTCCATATCCGAGCAGCGGGAACTGTTGGCCGGCCGTCTGGCCATGGCCGGCGCCATTGCCCTGGCGGGCTATCTGGGCATGAACCCACCCGGTTTTGCAGCGCAGACTGTCGCATTGGCTTTCGGCCTGGCGGCGGCCTCTCTGTTTCCGGCCCTCATGCTCGGTATTTTCAGCAAGCGCGTGAACCGCAGCGGCGCCGTAGCGGGCATGCTCAGCGGCCTCATCGCTACCTTGCTGTACATTTTCTGGTTCAAGGGCTGGCTGTTTATTCCGGGTACGGAAATGCGACCGAATGAACCCCAGTATTGGCTGCTGGGCATTTCTCCGGAAGCTTTCGGGGCCGTAGGTGCGGCGCTGAACTTCACCGTCGCGCTCGCCGTCTCTCGCTTGACACCGCCCCCGCCGGTCGAAATTCAGGCCCTGGTGGAGGATATTCGTGTGCCGCGGGCCGGTAGCGGCGCCTAGCGCTGCCAACAGGCATCCGGCAAATCTGCCCATAAACGCGGATCTCGTGCATACTCTCAGCCCTCAACCGCATCGCTACTTTCAGGAATAACATCCATGAGCACCCTGCCCCCCAATCCCTTCGACCTGTCCGGTCATCACGTCCTGGTGACCGGCGCCTCCAGCGGCATTGGTGCCCACTTCGCCGGCGTACTGGCCCAACATGGCGCCCGCGTCAGCCTGGCGGCACGCCGGAGAGACCGCCTGGAAGCCCTGGCTGACCGGCTCGGCCAAGAAGGCGCCGAGGTCACGGCGCTGGCCATGGATGTGACCAGCCCGGACAGCGTTCGCGAAGCCTTTGACCGCGCGGAGGCCGCGTTTGGCACGGTAGATCTGGTTTCCAACAATGCCGGCGTGGCCGACGCGCGGCTGGCGCTGGAGATTGATGAGGAGGGCTGGCAACAGGTCATGAGCACCAATGTAGACGGCGTCTGGCGCGTGGCCATGGAAGCAGCGCGCCGGCTGGTCGCCGCCAGGCAGCCAGGCAGTATCGTCAACACGGCCTCCATTCTCGGCCTGCGCCCCGCCATTAGCCAGAGCAGCTACGCGACCTCGAAGGCGGCCGTGGTGCAGCTAACGAAAAACCTGGCTCTGGAGTGGTCGCGCAAGGGCATACGCGTCAACGCTCTGTGTCCAGGCTATTTCATTACCGAGATGAACCGCGACTTTCTGACCAGCGAACGGGGTCGCGCCTACCTCGCGACCACACCGGCGCAGCGCGCCGGAGAATTGCCGGAACTGGACGCCGCCCTGCTGCTGCTGCTCAGCGATGCGGGACGCTTTATCAACGGTGTGGCGCTGCCCATCGACGGCGCCCATAGCCTGGGCAACATGTAGCACCGTGTGACGGTAGAGGAAACGCACCATGAGTCTTGCTGACAACACCACTCAGACCTTTGCCTCGGACGCGGAGCAGACGGGCTTTCATGCGCTGGCCGCCCGGGCTCTGGCTATGCCCCTGTCCCTGGCGGACCGGCAGCGCTTCTGCGGTCAGTTCAACCGCTTGCCCGCCATGGCCTTCATGGGCTGTGCGCTGGATCTGGAACATGCCGGTGTGGTGCGGGTGACGCTACCGGAAGTACAGGACCAGCATCGCGGCGGCATGGGCACCTCCGCCATTAATGGCGCGGTGATCTCCGGTCTCTGCGATTGCGCCCTGGGCGTGTCCGGCGTGCTGCAATTTAACGGCAAACGGGCCGGCACGGTGGAAATGAGCATCAAATTTATGCGGCCGGGTATGGGAAGCACGGCCGTGGCCTACGCAGCGGCCCTGAAGCGTGGCAGCAATGTGGTGTTCGCCGAAGCGGAGCTTTACAGCGACGGCGTGCTGTGCGCGATCGCCAGCGGCATGGTGTCCACCCCCTCGGAAGGCTCCGAGAAGGCGTTCTGAGGGCGCTGCAAGTCGCCCGCGCTAAAAGCTGAAACGTGCCCCAACGCCGAAGCGGTTGGCGTCTTCAGCCAACTCCGCGCGCGCGGTGATGCCGAAGGGGCCGAACACTTTCCACAACAAATAGGCCTCGCCATAGCCGCCGGCCAGATTTTCTTCCAAATCCCGGTAGCCGACCCGGCCGCCAAACTCCCAGCGATCCAGCGGCGAGACCCGCACGCCAACATTTACCGTGTAGCCGTCTTCATCGAAGATTCCGGCTTCGCGATCCGTGTAGCTGACCTCAGCAAAACCCATCAGTGTGTCACCAAGGCCCAGATGCCAACCCAAACCGATATTGCTACCGGTCAAATCGCCTTCACCGGATCCCAGTTCCGCCTTTTCCCAGCGGCCAATCGCGTGAAAGCCCAGCGGTAAGCCGAGCGACGCCTCCACGTGATAACCGCTGTCACTGCTGGCCGCTTTCGGGTCAACGTACTGCAGATAGGCCTCCGCATAGGTCCAGCTGATATCGTCAGCGAATGCCGGGGTGGTAAAGGCCACCAGCGCCAAAAGAAGGCCCAAGCGATTCTTTTTCATTTTTTCCTCTCCATGCCGTAGCACGGGCAGCAGGCCCGGGCCGTTAGAGCGCAGTGTACGGGAAAGCGGGGGTGAACAAAAAGCGCCTGACCGGCCTGCGCGCGCAGACCGGCCTTTTCAGACCCCGGCTAGTTGGCCGAGAACCGGTGGTCGAAGCTGTAACGGGTCGTAAATTGCAGCCGGAAGTCGCTGCCAGAAGCACCGTTGGCCTGCTCCAGCTTGCCGTAGAGCGCCTCAATGCCCACCAGCAATTGATCCGTGGGCCGGTAGAAGAGGTTGGTGCTGGCATAGGTGATCTTGTCTGCCTGGTCGGTCAGCTGCAGATTGGTAAGCTTGTTGTCGTTCTGCGAGATCCCGATCGATGAGCTCCACTGATCATCCCACCAGTGATCGTAGTAAAGCATGTAGCCAATCGACTCGAGCGCCACCTCGCGCGTCACGCCGCCCTTGAGTTCCGGCACGATATTAGAGCCACCGCCGTCATTCATGAAGCTGGCAATACCTTCGCCAAAGGTGAGGCCATACTTGATCTGGTCCCGGCCAAAGACGTTAACGATACCGGTGACATTAAAGCCCCAGCCGAAATCCGTGCCACGCGGGCGATTATCCACACTGCCCAGCGTTTCGAAGGCCAGATGCCGCGCGACACCGGCCACCTGCAGGTGGCCCCAGTCCCGTTCCATGCGCCAACGGGCGATGAGATCAGGTACTTCGCTCTTGGCGGCCAGGGACATCACCAGCTCCTGGTCCAGCTCAGCAAAGATACCGGCATTGAAGCTGCCGTTCTGCTGCTCCAGCGCTACCGCGAAGTGCGAGCCACGATCGTCCAGCGGCAGGGTGTAGCGCAGCATGGGGTTGCGGTTCAGAACCATGCCCGAGGGGCCCCACCAGTCCCAGACATTGGGCCAGGTGGAAATATCCATGAACGTCGTCCAGGTCTGCCCCGCCCCCCAGTTGCCCAGCTCGAAGTAGGCATGACGCAGGTTGAAGGCGGTATTCCCTGCATCGGCCTGGGTGCCAAACAGATCAAACTCAATCCAGCCCATCAGATCGCCCAGGGGCGTTTCCATGTAGCTCTTGAAGGCCATCTGAGACTGTTTGATGGAGAAGATAAACTCCCCGTCACCACCAAACTCACCGGGCGTCGTGGGGATAGTGGACGGCACCAGCGTAGACTTCCAGACCGGCGCCACGCGATCAAAATCATAGATCATGTCGAGGTTGACGAAACCGGCAATTTCCAGGCCCGGGCGCCAGTCTGGCTCCTCATCACCTTCCACCACCACACCGGTCACCCAAACATCAGCCTCATTGCCATAAACCTCGCCGGGCGGTACCGTGAGCACCGGCTCCGCGCGCGCTTCTTTCAGGCGGGAGAGCTCCGACTGCATGGCTTCCAGCGCCTGCTGCTGCTGTTCAATCATGGCGCGCTGCTGCTCCAGCTGCTGTTCCAGCAGCTCGATACGCGTGGCCTCGTCCAGCTCTTGAGCCTGCACCGGCAGAGCCAGAGCAATAGCCAGAGGTAAGATAAAGTTCTTGCTGTTCCTGATCATGTAAAACCCCCGAGTCGCTGTCCTTGATGGTAGCACCAACTGAGCCGCGCCCCCCGCAAATTCATTCAAGCCTCTGTTTCCGGCGGTGGCCCGTGTGCGCCGGAAACGCCTTTGGAGCGCTTGAGTCGGCGCAGGATCGCAAGCGCCGCCAGCAGACCAAGAACACAGATGCCGGCGGTGGCGAGAAAGAAGTAGCGGTAACCCAGGGCGCCGGGATGCGCGTCCAGCAACATGCCCCCGAGCAGCGGCATGAAAATATCCGGGGTGAAGCCCACCACGGAAACGAGGCCCGTAGCAATGCCGGTCATGGCCATGGGCACGGCCCCCTCTTCCAGCAGCGCGAAGTAAAT
>JABSSV010000407.1 GCA_013213875.1 Lysobacterales bacterium | reverse complement strand
GGTGTTGAAAGACTCGGCCGGCCTGCCGGCCCGCTGGAAGTATCTGTTGCAGAGCATCGTGGGCAGCGCGGCGGCGCTTTATCTCTACAGCACGGCCAGCACGCCCGCTGAAACGGCCCTGATCCTGCCGTTTTTCAAGGACGTGGTGATTCCCCTGGGCTTCTTTTACGTGGTGGTGACCTATTTCTATATCGTGGGTTTTTCCAACGCGGTGAATCTGACCGACGGCCTTGATGGCCTGGCCATTATGCCCAGCGTGTTTGTTGCCTCTGCCCTCGGCATTTTTGCCTATGCCTCCGGTAATACGGTCATCGCCGAGTATCTGGCCATCCCCTATGTGGCAGGTACGGGAGAATTGGCGATTTTCTGCGCCGCCCTGGCCGGCGCCGGGTTGGGCTTCCTCTGGTTCAACACCTATCCGGCCATGGTCTTTATGGGCGACATCGGTGCCCTGGCGGTTGGTGCGGCGCTGGGTCTGATTGCCGTGCTGGTGCGCCAGGAAGTAGTTTTCGTCCTCATGGCCGGTCTCTTTGTGGTGGAAACCGTCTCTGTGATTCTGCAGGTGGCGTCCTTCAAGCTCACCGGCAAGCGGATTTTCCGCATGGCGCCGATCCATCATCATTTCGAGCTGAAAGGCTGGCCGGAACCGCGTGTCATCGTGCGCTTCTGGATCATCTCCGTGGTGCTCGTGCTCATGGGTCTGGCGACCCTGAAATTGAGGTAGCGACCAGAGTGAAAGCAACCACCGCCAAACAGGCCCAGCGCCACAGCCGCATGCAGCAGGAATTTGCTGTAGACAGCTGGTTGCTGCTACCGGTCATGGTGCTGGTTGCGCTGGGCGTGATCATGGTCGGCTCGTCCTCCATCGCGGTGGCTGAAAACGAGGGCATGAGTTCCGCCCACTATCTGATTCGTCATGTGATCTATCTGGGTCTGGGGCTGACCCTGGCCTTTGCCGCGCGGCTGGTGCCCATTGCGGTGCTGGAGCGTTTCAGCCCCCTCATGTACCCGCTGGCGGTCCTGGCTCTGCTGCTGGTGTTCATTCCTGGCCTGGGTCACACGGTGAACGGGTCGACGCGCTGGATTCGACTCGGTTTCATGGGCTTCCAGGTGGTGGAAGCGGTGAAGATCATGTTCATCCTGTACATGGCCGGCTATCTGGTTCGCAAAACCGATCTGATCCGGAGCAATTTCTTCGATACCTTCAAGCCCCTGCTGTTGGCCGGTGGTCTGACTGCCGTGTTGCTGCTGCAGCCGGATATGGGCAGCGCTGCGGTGATCACCGCCGTGGCCGGTGGCATGGTATGGCTGGCGGGTGCTGCCTGGCGTCACATCGCCGTGCTGGGCATGCTGGTGCTGCCCGTGTTTGGCTACGCGGCCATGGAACCCTATCGGCTGCGGCGCATTGTGAGCTTCCTGGATCCCTGGCAGGATCCGTTCAATAGCGGCTTCCAGCTGACCCAGGCGTTGATCGCCGTGGGGCGTGGCGAACTGTTTGGTGTGGGTCTCGGTGCCAGTATCCAGAAGCTGTTCTATCTGCCGGAGGCACACACGGACTTTATTTTCGCCGTGCTGGCGGAGGAGTTTGGCTTGCTCGGCGTGATGCTGATTCTGGGCCTGTTCATGCTGCTGGTATCGCGCATCATGGCCATTGGCGTTCGTGCCCACCGGCAGGACCGTCCCTTCGCCGGCAATGTGGCTTTCGGCATCGGCCTCTGGCTGGGCCTGCAGGCCCTGGTCTCCATCGGGGTGAATCTGGGCGTGCTGCCGACCAAAGGTCTGACCCTGCCGCTGATCTCTTCCGGTGGCTCCAGCGTGCTGATGACCTTCCTCGCTCTGGGCATTGTGTTTCGTATTCGCTATGAACTTGAGCGGGACGCAGCGGCGACCATCAAGTCCCGTGTCGGCCCCCGGAAGATGCGCTTATGAGCGGGCCGGTGCTGATCATGGCGGGTGGAACGGGCGGGCATATCTATCCCGGCCTGGCGGTGGCCGAGGCGCTTCGCGCTCGCGGTGTGGCGGTCCATTGGCTGGGTGCCGAGGGCGGGATGGAAAGTCAGAAGGTGCCACCGTTCGACATACCGTTTCACGCGGTCCAGATTTCCTCCCTGCGCGGCAAGGGCGTACAGGGTTGGCTCAGCCTGCCCCTGCGTCTCGGTCGCGCCGTGCGCCAGGCCGGCGCCGTATTTACTTCCCAGCAACCCGCCTGCGCGGTCAGTTTCGGGGGCTATGTGGCTGGTCCCGGCGGCCTCTGTGCTCGCCTGCGCGGCGTGCCGCTGGTGGTGCACGAGCAAAATCGAATTCCCGGCATGACAAACAAGACCCTGGCGCGTTTTGCCCGAGTCGTGCTGCAGGCTTTTGACGGCGCATTTCCCCAGGCCCGGACCGTAGGTAACCCGGTGCGCGCCGACCTGGCAGCGCTGGCGCCGCCAGCACAGCGTTGGAAGGACCGCAGCGGCCCGCCGCGCCTGCTGGTAACCGGCGGCAGTCAGGGGGCCCGCGCCCTGAATCGTTTGCTGCCTGCTGCCATGGCGACGCTGGCGGCTCATGAGCGACCGCTCATACGCCATCAGACCGGTTTGGCTGATCTGGAAGACACCCAGGCGCTTTATCGGACGGCGGGTCTTGAGGCGGAGGTCGAGCCCTTTATCGATGATATGGCTGCCGCCTACGGCCGGGCTGATCTGGTGCTGTGTCGCTCAGGTGCGCTCACCGTATCGGAACTTGCCGCCGTGGGGCTGGGTGCGTTGCTGGTGCCGTTCCCGAACGCGGTGGACGATCATCAGACGGCCAATGCTCAGGTGCTGGTAGCGGCCGGTGCGGCCGAACTCTCCCAGGAACACGCCCTGGACGCGGAAAAGCTCGCGCAACAATTGCATGGCCTGCTGGCCGATCGCCAGCGCTGCTTGCGCATGGCTGAAGCGGCCCGTAGCGTGGCCGTGCCGCATGCGGCGGAAGCGGTGGCCGAGGCCTGCCTTGAATGGGTGAACTCATGAACTCCTCTGGCGTCCATCTGCGCCCCATGCGACGCGTGCGACGCGTGCACATGGTCGGCATCGGCGGAGCCGGCATGAGCGGTATCGCCGAGGTGCTGGTGACCCAGGGCTTTGAGGTTAGCGGTTCGGACCTGCATGAATCCGCTACCACGCGCCGGTTGCGGGAACTGGGCGTTACGGTCCATGAGGGTCATGCGGCGGAACATATTCAAGGTGCCGACGTGCTGGTGGTTTCAACGGCCGTACCGGAGCGCAATCCGGAGCTGGTGGCCGCCCGGGAACTGCGCCTGCCCATTCTGCCCCGCGCGCAGATGCTGGCCGAATTGATGCGCTTTCGCAGGGGTATTGCGGTGGCGGGCACCCACGGTAAAACCACCACCACCAGCCTGGTGGCCAGTCTGCTGGCGGAAGCGGGCTTGGACCCGACCTTTGTGATTGGTGGCGTGGTGAATGCCTGGGGCACGCATGCGCGACTTGGCCAGGGTGAGTATCTGGTCGCTGAAGCGGATGAAAGCGATGGTTCCTTTTTGCTGTTGCAGCCCGTGGTCGCGCTGGTCACCAATATTGACCGGGACCATTTGGAGAGCTACGAGGGCAGCTTTAACAATCTGTGCCAAGCGTTTGAGGATTTCCTGCAGCATCTGCCTTTCTACGGCGCCGCAGTGCTGTGTATCGACGACGAGCAAACCCGGGCGCTGGCGCCCAGGGTCAGTCGCGCGGTGGTTACCTACGGGCTTGCCGAGGACGCCGATGTGCGCGCCATGAACGTGCGTCAGCAGGGCCGCACCATGGAATTTGACGTGCAGCTGCCGGATGAATCAGAGCCTTTCCCGGTGCGCCTGAATCTTCCCGGTATGCACAATGTGCGTAATGCCCTGGGTGCCCTGGCCATTGCCTGGGAACTGGGTGTAGAGGTGGCGGGTGCGGCCCGTTGCCTGGCTGATTTCAAGGGCGTTGGACGACGTTTTTCCGATGTGGGCGAGTTGCAACTTGGCGGTCAGCATGTGCTGGCGGTTGAAGACTATGGCCATCATCCCACGGAGCTTGAGGCGACCCTGTCTGCAGCCCGCGGCGGCTGGCCCGAGCGGCGGCAGGTGGTGGTCTTCCAGCCGCATCGCTATACCCGCACGCGGGATCTGTTTGACGATTTTTCCCGCGTACTCAGCGAGGCCGATGTGCTGGTGATCTGCGATGTCTATGCGGCGGGAGAAAGCCCGATTGAGGGTATTGATAGCCACGCCCTGTGCCAGTCTATTCGCGTGCGTGGCAAGGTCGATCCGGTGCTGGTGCCGGACGTGGCTGACGTGCCCGCGGCGCTGGCCAATCTGGTTGAGAACCATGACCTGGTCTTGCTGCTGGGAGCTGGCAGCATGGATCGTGTGGCCAGCGACCTGCGCACCTTGTCTGCGGAGCAGCAGTCATGACTGCCCTGCGCCCCCGCCGCGTGCAG
>JABSSV010000406.1 GCA_013213875.1 Lysobacterales bacterium | reverse complement strand
ACTCACCACCAGGGTTGCATCAGCGGCCCGGATCATGGCCAGTTCTGAACGGCGGGTTTGTTTGGCCACCTGGCGCAGTGCCGTGCTTTGCTCCAGCTCTGCGAGACGTTCCTCCCGCAGGTAATGCAGGTCCACCGTGTCAAAGATAAAGTCCGCCTGCGGCGCATATTGCTCCAGTAATTTTGTGTAGTTACAGGCGATGTAATGGCGGCTGATAATGACCTGGTCAAAGCTAGAGCCAGCCTCGGCGAAGAAGGCCTCGGTGTTCTCAGCCCAGGGCGCATACCAGCATTCAACACCCAATGCCTGCAGATCCTGCGTGTAGCGGCCGGCCCAGGCGCGATTATCGGCCAGAAAGCACACGCCATGGCCCAATTCCACCAGGCAGCGCATGAGATTGACCAGGCGCACGCTCCCGGAATCCTGATCAGGCTCCGGCGTGTAGGCATCAATTATCAGTATGCGCCCCGCCAGCCGGTGATCCCGGGCCCGGCGCACTTCCGCCAGGTCATCCGGATTAACAATCGGCGCTGGTTGTTGCTTCAGGGCCTCGGCCCAGCGCTGCTCAAACTTTTCGCGATTGATGACCTGATAGCGTTTGGTGCCACTGGTCAGGTCCGTGCCGGAACTGATGCCTTCAAAATGCACCACGGTGGTCGCGGGTTGCACATACACCTTGCGACCGGCTGCGCGAACCTTGAAGGCCAAATCCGTGTCTTCGTAGTAGGCGGGTGCGTAGTGCTCATCAAAGCCACCCAGTTCCTGCCAGAGTACGCTCGGTAGTGCGATACAGGCGCCGGAACAGTAATCGACCTCACGCACCGCCTGATATTCAGGCCGGTCTGGATGATCACCCCGGCCGTAATTCCAGCCAGAACCGTCGCTGAAGACCATGCCACCGCATTCTTGCAAGGTGCCGTCCGGATAAACGAGCCGCGCACCGACCAGGCCGGCCTCTGGATACTGCTCAAAAGTAGCCAGCAGCGTATCCAGCCAGCCCGGTTGAACCTGCGTGTCATTGTTCAAAAACAGCACGTAGTCGCCGCGCGCCTCCGCCGCGCCGCGATTGCAACTGCGGATAAAGCCCTGGTTCTGCTCGTTACGCAGAAACCGCAGCCCTTCAAGCTCAGAAAGCGTCGCCGCTGTCTCATCACTGGATTCATCATCGACCACAATGACTTCGAAAGCGGTGTCACAGGGGCTGTTCGCAATGCTTTTCAGGCAGGCTGCCGTGTAGGCCAATTCGTTATAGGCCGGGATGATAATGCTGACCCGTGGCGATGGAGAGCACGGCAGCGCTGCCGGCAGATCCGGTGCCTTGAGGACCGGTGTCTCCGTAACGGGTACGGTAGTGCTTGGCCCCGCTTGCGGTGGCTGACTGCGCTGCAGACGATAGGCCACACCCCGCCAACCCACGGTCTTTACGCTTCGCACCAGTTGCGAAAACAGTACGGGCCAGCGCAGAGGGTTCCAAACCTGGAATCGCCGCATTTGTTCGGGCAGGCGTCGAGCCACACGCAAGGGCCGGGTCAAACGCCAGGAGCGACTGTCGATCACCCGCTGATGCTGTGATTGCAAATGCGCATAGCGACTTGATTGTGCTGCAAATAGCCGCGCCTGTTCGCGCAGTTGGCGCTCCGTCGTTTTCCGCGCTTCGGCCATCGTCCGCAGGTCTGTGTTCTGTGCTTCAATACGCGCTGCACGTTCCTTCAGTTCGGCCTCCAGCTGCTTGCCCCGCGCCATAAGCTCAGCGCGTTCCTTGCGAGCGCTGGCCAGCGCTTTTTTCTCGCTCTCCGCCCAGCGGGTGCGCTGATCCACCAGCGCGTTAAGCTCAACCGCTT
>JABSSV010000405.1 GCA_013213875.1 Lysobacterales bacterium | reverse complement strand
GGCTGATCAAGCAAGGCGCCCGTCTGGTTGAGACCACGGATGAAATCGGCGCCGAACTGGCACCTCTGGCCGGTGAATTGGCCGCAGCGCTAACCCGCCGCATGACGGAAGCCCAGCCGGCGGCTACCCCGCCCACCGCTCCCGCAGAATCGGAGCTACTGCAGGATCCGGACTATGCGCGGCTCTGGGAAGCGCTGGGCTATGACCCGGTGAGCCAGGAGCGTCTGCTGCAGCGCACGGGCCTCCCTGCGCGCAATTTGTCCTCCATGCTGCTGATGCTGGAGCTCCATGGACTGATTGAAAGTGTTGCCGGCGGTCGCGTGCTACGGGTCACCGATACGCCGCCCAAGGCTTGAATCAGCCCGCTGCGGACGCATTTAAAAGGGCCGTGGGTCAATGACGAAGGCGACGGTTTTTTATTTTTCATTGACCCTGTGCAGATTCTGTTAGATGCTCAAGGTTCTGGAGCTGAGAGGACAGGTGGTCCGGGTGGTTAACGGGTACCTGAAAGACCAGAGGTAAATAATGAAAGAAAACGTACTCGACGTTTTGATGTTTTTGTTCGAGAAATACTTCTATGACGAGCCTGAGCAAGAGCCAGACCGGGCCGACATGGAGGCAAACCTGCACGAAGCGGGCTTTACCAATGCCGAGATCGACAAGGCCTTTCGCTGGCTGGACGGTCTTGCTGAGCAACGTCACCAGCCTGAGGTCATCCCCTTGGCCGATCGGCCCATCAGGGTGTACGTGGCCTCGGAGGTGAACCGCCTCGATCTGGAATGCCGCGATTTCATCATGTATCTGGAGAATATCGGTATTCTCGACGCGCAGCGTCGGGAGCTGGTGCTCGACCGTCTTATGGCGCTGGATGCGGAAGAAATCACTCTGGAAGACATGAAGTGGGTGGTGCTGATGGTGCTGTTCAATCAGCCGGGTCAGGAAGCCAACTACGCCTGGATGGAAGACTTCATGTTTGACAGCGAACAGGAATATCGGCACTAATACAAAGGCGTCCAAGAGGTTCGCCGCTTGGCCGACAGGATCGGCCAGGGTGATTTCACCTCCGCTTTCCTGAATTCGTGGTTCGCTGGAGCGAACTGATTTTGCCGCGCCGGTCTGAGCCCGCTCGCGGCCCTGACCGCTCGGACTGGAATGGCAAAAAACCTGCTCATCGTTGAGTCGCCGGCTAAGGCGACAACCATCAATCGCTACCTGGGTGACGATTTCGTTGTGCTCGCGTCCTATGGGCACATTCGCGATTTGTCCGGCCGGGAGGACGCGGTTGATACGGATAATGGCTTTGCCATGCAGTATGAGCTCTCGCCCGACAGCGAGAAGCACGTCAACAAAATCATTCGAGCTGCGAAGAAGGCCGATAACGTCTATCTGGCCACGGACCTTGACCGCGAAGGAGAGGCCATCTCCTGGCATGTCTATGAGGTGCTGGCCGAAAACGGGCTGGTGGACGGTAAGCACTATTACCGGGTCGAGTTCTCCGAGATTACGCCCAAGGCCATCCGCGCTGCCGTTGCCAGTCCCCGCGAACTGTCCATGAACCTCGTTAACGCGCAACAGGCGCGACGGGCCCTTGATTACCTGGTGGGCTACAACCTGTCGCCGCTGCTGTGGCGCAAGATCAAGACCGGCTTGTCCGCGGGGCGCGTACAAAGCCCGGCGCTGCGCCTGGTGGTGGAGCGAGAGCGTGAGCGTGAACGCTTCAAGCCGCAGGAATACTGGTCCATCGAGGCGGATCTGAAGAAGGAAGACAAAGCCTTTACCGGCCGTCTCGCGCTGCTGGACGGGGACACATTCCGCAAATTCGATATCGATAATGAGGCCCGCGCCAGCGCTGTGCGCGAGGCGCTGCTGGAGCATGCCCAGGGCAAACTGCGTGTGGATCGCGTCAAAAAGAGCCAGCGCCAACGGCGCCCGGCTCCGCCATTCATTACCTCAACGCTGCAGATGGACGCGTCACGTAAGCTGGGCTTTTCCGCTCAGCGCACCATGCGTGCCGCCCAACAGCTTTACGAAGGCGTAGAAATAGACGGTGAGAACCAGGGTCTGATCACCTATATGCGTACCGATTCGGTGACCCTGTCCAACGATGCGTTGAGCGATCTGCGCGCGCAGATCAAGCAGCAGTTCGGAGCTGACCATCTGCCGGAGGCACCGAATCACTACAAGAACAAGTCCAAAAACGCTCAGGAGGCGCATGAGGCCATTCGCCCCACGAGCGCCGCGCTGACTCCTGCTCGGGCGCGGGCCTACCTGGCTGATGACCAGGCGCGGCTCTACGAGCTGATCTGGCGGCGCACGGTGGCTTCGCAGATGGTGCCGGCGCGACTGGATCAGGTGGCCGTGGAATTTGATTGCGGCCCCGGCACCTTCCGCGCCAATGGCTCGGTGGTGACCTTTCCCGGATTTCTCGCCGCTTACGAGGAAGCACAACCCCAGGGTAAGGAAGATGCAGACAAGGAAGTGCGCCTGCCGCCCCTGAAAGAGGGCGATCTGGTGGCTCTGGTGGATGTGCGTGCAGGTCAGCATTTTACTGAGCCGCCTCCACGCTATTCTGAGGCGACCCTGGTGAAGGCGCTTGAGGACTATGGGATTGGCCGGCCTTCCACCTACGCGAGCATCATTCAGACACTGAAAAATCGCTACTACGTGGAAGTTGATGCGCGTCGATTGATCCCTACCGATACGGGGCGGGTCGTGGAGCGCTTTTTGGAGCGCCATTTTGCCGATTATGTGGACTACGAGTTCACGGCCCGGCTGGAAGACGAATTGGATGAGGTGTCGCGCGGCGAGCGGGATTGGGTGCCGCTGCTGGAGCAGTTCTGGACGCCCTTTATCAATCTGGTCGAAGAGAAAGCGGAAACCGTTGACCGTGATGAAGCCCGTCAGACGCGGGTTCTGGGCACCGATCCCAAGTCTGGCCGGCCGATTTCCGTCCGCCTGGGGCGGTACGGGCCCATGGCCATGATTGGTACGCGCGATGACGAGGAGAAACCCGTCTTCGCCGGCCTGCGACCGGGCCAGAGTCTGGAGACCATTGAGCTTGACGAGGCGCTGGAGCTATTCAAGCTGCCACGCGCTCTGGGTGAAACGGACGAGGGCGAGACGATCGCTGCCGGCATCGGCCGCTTCGGGCCTTACATCCGCTATGGCAGCAAGTTTGTATCGCTCAAGGACATTGATCCGCATGAGGTAACGCTGGACCAGGCCAAGGAGCTGATCGCGGCCAAAATTCAGGCGGATCTGGATAAAATCATCCGCGAGTTTGAAGGCACGGATATTCAGATTCTAAAAGGACGATGGGGTCCGTTTATCACCGACGGCAATAAGAACGCCCGCATTCCCAAGGACCGTGATCCGCTGAGCTACGGTCGGGAAGAATGTGAAGCGCTGTTGGCCGCGGCCCCGGAGAAGAAAAAGCGCGGGCGCAAGAAGACCGCCAAGAAAAAGGCTACGCGTAAGCGCGCTGCCAGCAAGAAAAAAACCAGTAAGAAGAAGACCAGCAAGAAAAAGGCGACTGCCAAGGCCTCTGCGGCAGCCGCCGGAGGCTAAGCCATGAAACACTCGCTGCTGACGCCGCAAGAAGCGGCGGCGCACATGCACGCCGGCGGCGTTGTCGCCTATCCCACGGAGGCGGTCTTTGGCCTCGGCTGTGACCCCGGCAATGAGCAGGCGGTGCAGCGTATTCTCTCCCTCAAACAGCGTCCGGCCAGCATGGGCCTGATTCTCATCGCCAGCAGCCTGAGCCAGTTTGACGGCTTTGTTGCACCGGTTGATGCCGCCGCTGCCGAGGCCACCTGGCCCGGCCCGGTGACCTGGCTGTTTCCGCGCGGGCCGCGCACGCCGGACTGGATTGCCGGTGAGCACGCGACCGTCGCCATTCGGGTCACAGCCCATCCGGTGGCACGGCAGCTGGCGGACGCTTTTGGTGGCCCGCTGGTGTCCACCAGCGCCAATCCCCATTCCGCGCCGCCGGCCCAGGCGGCCGGTACCGTGGAGGATTACTTCGGTCATTACATTGAGGGCACGGTGGCCGGTGCCCTGGGTGCCCGGGAGTCCGTCAGTGAAATCCGCGATCTTGCCAGCGGTAAGGTATTGCGTGGCGCATGACTGATACGTCTGCCGAACACCCGCCCATGGAGCAGGTTCGCAGCTATCTGATGGACCTTCAGGACCGCATCTGCCTCGCTCTGGAAACGGCCGACGGCGAGGCACGCTTCGTCGAAGATGCCTGGTCCCGTGCCGGTGGCGGTGGTGGCCGTACCCGCGTGCTCACCGGCGGTGCGCTGCTGGAGCAGGGTGGTGTCAATTTCTCCCATGTGCACGGCGATCAGTTGCCACCGGCGGCCACCAAAGCGCGGCCGGAATTGGCGGGCCGCGCCTTCCAGGCGCTGGGTGTGTCCTTGGTGATGCATCCCATGAATCCGCACGTGCCTACGGCCCACGCCAACGTCCGCTATTTTGAGGCCGCTGCCCCCGGCGCTGAAACGGTCTGGTGGTTCGGCGGCGGTTTTGATCTGACGCCCTACTATCCGGTGACGGAAGATGTGGTGCACTGGCACCAGGTAGCATCAGATATTTGCTGGCCCTACGGCGAGGCCGTGTATCCCCGCTACAAGAAATGGTGCGATGACTATTTCTATAACCGCCATCGGCAGGAGGCGCGTGGCGTGGGTGGCCTGTTCTTCGACGATCTGAATGAGTGGGGTTTTGAACGCAGCTTTGGCTTTATGAAGGCAGTGGGCAATGGGTTTCTCGACGCTTACCTGCCCATTGTGGAACGCCGCAAAACCACGGCCTGGACCGAGGCGCAGCGCGATTTTCAACTTTATCGTCGCGGCCGCTATGTGGAGTTTAATCTGGTTTACGATCGCGGCACGCTGTTTGGTCTGCAGTCCGGCGGGCGCACAGAATCGATCTTGATGTCGCTGCCGCCACAGGTGCATTGGCGCTATAACTGGCAGCCTGAACCTAATTCGTCAGAAGCCGAATTGACCGACTATTTTCTGCAGCCGAAAAACTGGCTGGCTCTCGCCTAGCCGCCTAGTGCGCTGCGTCCCAATCGGGTCCGTGGCCCGCTTCCACCAGTAGCGGTACATCCAGTTCCGCCGCCTGGCTCATGCGCTCGCACACGCCCGCCTTGATGAGGTCGAGCTTCTCCGCCGGCACATCCAGCACCAGTTCATCATGCACCTGCATGGTCAGATGCGTATCCGCATGCTGCTCGTGTAACCAGCGGTCTACGCTGATCATGGCGCGTTTGATGATATCTGCGGCCGTGCCCTGCATGGGGGCATTGATGGCGGCCCGCTCCGCTGCCTGCCGGCGCTGCATATTGCTGGCCTTGATATCGGGCAAGTAGAGACGGCGCCCAAACAGGGTCTCCACATAGCCCTGTTCCCGGGCCTGCTCGCGCGTCCGCTCCATAAAGTCATGCACACCGGGATAGCGCGCGAAGTAGGTATCCATATACTCCTGCGCTTCGCCGCGGCTGACGTCCAGTTGACGCGCCAGGCCGAAGGCGGACATGCCGTACATGAGGCCAAAGTTAATGGCCTTGGCGGCGCGCCGCTGCGCGTCGGCCACGTCTTCATAGGCGGTGGCGAAAACCTCGCCGGCGGTGGCCCGATGCACATCGATATCGTCCCGGAACGCCCGCAGCAGGCCTTCGTCACCGGAGATGTGCGCCATGATACGCAGCTCAATCTGCGAGTAGTCCGCCGCCAGCACTACCATGCCGGGTGGCGCGACGAAGGCTTTGCGGATGCGACGCCCTTGGGCGGTGCGAATGGGAATGGTCTGCAGGTTCGGACCGCTGGAGGACAGGCGGCCGGTGGCAGTGACTGCCTGATGGTAAGAGGTGTGCACCCGCCCCGTGTGGGGATTGATTTCCGCTGGCAGCTTGTCCGTGTAGGTGCTTTTTAGCTTCGACAGAGAGCGGTAATCCAGAATCAATCGGGGTAACTCGTAATCGCCGGACAGTTCCTGCAGTACATCTTCTGCGGTTGATGGCTGGCCTTTCGGTGTTTTACGAATTACGGGCAGCTCCAGCTGTTCAAACAGAATCTGCTGCAGCTGTTTCGGTGAGCCCAGATTGAAAGGCTGTCCGGCTACGGCATAGGCCTGTTCCTGCAGCGCATGGATTTCTGCCGCCAGTTCCTGGCTCTGGCGCTGCAGAATGTCACCGTCAATCAACACACCCTTCTGTTCCATGCGCGCCAGCACCGGTACCAGCGGCATCTCAAGTTCTTCGAAGACCCGGCGGAGCGCCGGGTCAGCGGACAACTCGGGCCACAGGCGTTCATGCAGTTGCAGCGTGATGTCCGCATCCTCCGCCGCATAGGGTGCTGCCTGGGCGAGATCGACCTGGTTAAAGGGGATCTGCTTCGCGCCCTTGCCGGCGATGTCTTCGTAGTGAACGGTCTGGCGGCCAAGATATTTCAGCGCCAAGGAATCCATATCGTGGCGCGTGCCTGTGGCATTGAAGACATAGGATTCCAGCATGGTGTCATAGCGCACGCCCTGACACTGTATGCCGTAGCGTGACAGGACATTCATGTCATATTTGAAGTGCTGACCGACCAGCGCTTGCTGCGGATCTTCCAGCAGCGGCCGCAGCTGCTCAAGTACCGTATCGCGCGCCAGCTGAGGCGGGGCGCCCGGATAATCATGCGCCAGCGGCAGGTAGGCAGCCCGGCCTGCCTCTAGGGCAAAGCTCAAACCCACCAGCTCGGCTTGCATGGGGTCCAGTGCCGTGGTCTCCGTATCCACGGCAATCAGCTCCGCCGCTGCCAGTGCTGCCAGCCACCTATCGAGCTGTTCCTGGGTCAGGATGACCTCATAGTCAGCTGGTGCCGGCGCCTGTTCGGGCGTCCCCAGTTCCTGCAGCCAGCTGCTGAACTCATAGCGTTCAAGAAAAGCGCGCAGGGCCGCTTCATCGCCGGGGGTGACGGTTAGTTCTGCCGGCGCTACCTCCAACTCCAGCGCATCCCGGATCGTGGCCAGGTCCCGTGAGAGGGGGAGCTGGGGCAGTGCTTCGCGCAGATAGCCACCGATCTTGCCGCCCACTTCGTCCGCATGGGCCATGACGCCATCCAGATCGCCATAGGCGGCGAGCCATTTGGCCGCGGTCTTCGGGCCGCATTTCTCAACGCCGGGAATGTTGTCAGCCTTGTCGCCGGTCAGGGCCAGAAAATCGATGATCTGATCAGGCCGTACGCCAAATTTCTTTTGCACATAGGCTTCATCCATGAGCGTATCGGTCATGGTGTTCATGCAGCGTATGCGGGGTGATACCAGCTGTGCCATGTCCTTGTCGCCGGTGGAAATCAGGCAGTCCATGCCAGCCGCTTCAGCCTGACGTGCCAGCGTGCCGATCACATCATCGGCCTCCACACCGGCGACCTGAATCAGGGGCAGCCCCATAAGCCCGACCAGCTCAAAGATGGCGTCGACCTGGCTGCGCAGCTCTGCCGGCATGGGCGGGCGGTTGGCCTTGTACTCAGCGAACAGCTGATTGCGAAAGGTCGGCCCCTTGGCGTCGAAGACCACG
>JABSSV010000404.1 GCA_013213875.1 Lysobacterales bacterium | reverse complement strand
TCGCTGTCATCGCCCGAGTTGACCGGCAAATCGGAACGCACGTCGAAGCGGTAATAGTCGCCGCGAATGCCGAGCACGGAGCGCCAGCGGTCCGACATGCGCCAGGCCAGTTCGTAGTAGATACCAATGCTGGCCTCGTCAACGGAGTCTTCACGCACCGTGCTCAGTCGCCGCCGCTCCCGCGTGCGGTAAAGTCCTACATCATGGATGTCGTCATAGCGCACTTCGACGCCGGCAGAGTGGTGGAAGTGTTCCTCTGCGCCCGTGACCCAGAAGCGTCGATAGGCGCCGCCCCAGATGGTGCGTTCATCGAACTGCTGAAACTGGTCGCCATCCACCGGGTCGTCCAGCAGATAGGTAAAGTTGGACCACAGATTCATCTGGTAGTCGATCACATAGGCACTCCATTCGGAGCGATGCGTCATGTGCTCGTGCTCGTAGCCCCAGGACAGACTGGCGCGCCGTGAATCACCGCCAAGCGTGGTGTCGATGGAGCCGAGTTCATCAATCAGACCTTCGCGCACGGCCCGCTCGGGAATTTGATCGGCCGAGTTCCAACGGTTGTCATAGGCCATGGCAGTCAGATGCCAGGCGCTGATATCACTCTCGCCGCTGAGCTTTGCCAGGCCGTTGAATTTACGCACGTCCTCATCGATATCTGTCCAGGGGCCGTCGTAGCTTTGTGCTTCCACGGCACCCATGAAGCGCGTATCACCTAGCAGGGTGTCGCCCATCAGAAGCAGGCGTGCAAAGCCGTTACCACCCAGCCCCAGTTTGGCCGTGTTTTCTCCCAAGTCATCGAAGGTGCGCATGTGTGCGCCGCCAGCGGAACTGAAGTCACCCAGTTCGGCATGATAGGGACCTTTGACAAAGTCGATGGTGCGCACCGTCTCGGGAATGACAAAGTTGATGTCCGTATAGCCCTGGCCATGGCCGTGGGTACGCATGTTCACCGGCATGTCGTCGACCCAGGTAGCAAAGTCCGTGCCGTGATCCAGGTTGAAGCCGCGGAGAAACATCTGATTCGATTTGCCGGAGCCACTGTGCTGGGTCACGATCAGCCCGGGCACCGCTTCCAGCAGGTCGCCGGGACGCAGCAGGGGCCGCAGGGCTAACTCATCCTGACTGACAACGCCTTCCGACGCGGTGCGGGCCTCACCAACCAGCACCTGTCGACGTCCTTCAACCACGACCTCCTCCAGCGCACGTTCATCGTGTGCGAAAAGGGGCAGGGAAGTGCTCAGTAGCGTGCACGCAATGAGGATCTGGGTGCACAGGCGGAAGGCCACATGCGGGTGTGGCAGGTCATCAGAGTTCGTGTTCATGTTTTGCTCGGACGGGTCTCGGGGACCAGCTTCGGATTATGGGTGTAAATTCGGCGCTGAGTGTACCGGTTATCCGTCAATTTTCAATCATTGGCGCCCCTACGTGACCGCTTAAAAGCTCTGATCGCGGGATCCATGCTTCTGTGCCTTTCAGGCCTTTTCTCCCTGCTCGATCACATGAACGTCCCGTTGCGGGAACGGAATGGACACGCCTTCGGCATCGAAACGTTCCTTCACCTGGCGTGTGAGATCCCAATGCACCTCCCAGTAGTCCTCCGTACGTACCCAGGGGCGGCAGATGAAATTGACCGATGATTCGGCCAGTTCATGCAATTTGATCACCGGTTCCGGCTCATCCAGCGTTTTGGGATGGGCAATGGCCAGTTCGCGCAAAATGCGCTCGGCCTTGGCCATGTCGTCGCGATAGCCGATGCCGAAAACCAGGTCTACACGGCGCTGTTTCACCCCGGTGAAGTTGGTGATCACGTCGCCCCAGATGGAGTTGTTGGGCACCATGATGACCTTATTGTCGATGGTGGAAATGGTGGTGCTGACGAGGGTCATGGACTGCACCGTTCCCTGAATGCCCGCCACATTGACGAAGTCGCCCATGTCGAAGGGCTTGTAAAGCATGATCATCAGGCCGCTGGCGAAGTTGCTGAGGGTATCTTGCAAGGCAAAGGCGACGATAAAACTGGCGCCACCGATCATGGCTACCAGTGGTGTGATGTTGATATCCAGATAGGCCAGGCCGGACAGAATGCCCAGCAGCAACAGAAAGCGGGGCAGATTGCGCTGATTAAAGCGCGTGAGCATGCGTGAGGACCGGCCGGAAAGCACCAGGGCCTTGTTGATGGCGCGCGCCAGCATATAGCCCAGAAACCAAAAGCCCGCCATAAACAGCATCAGGGTGAGCAGGACTTTACCAACACGCATGCCGCCTTCCCGGTCGGTAAACCAGGCGGTGGTGGCACTGAGCAGCGTACGTG
>JABSSV010000403.1 GCA_013213875.1 Lysobacterales bacterium | reverse complement strand
TTGGTAGCTCACGAGCCGCCTACGAGTTGCGCGCTGACGGCAGCAACAACCTGCAGGAATTGTTGGAGGGCATGCAGAGCAGCGATGACCCGGCGCCCGGCGAGGATGCGCCGGCTGATGCTGCGGTTGAAGCCCTACTGCTGCGCGTCGATAAAGTACGCTTTGCGGGCATGGACATAGACACAACCATTGAAACGCCGGACGGTGTGCAGGAGCGCTCGCTGCAGCTGCCGCAAATCGAAATTCACGGGCTTGGCGGCCCGTCCGGGGCGGCCCCAGACGCTATTGTCGCATCCGTTGGCAGAATAATGGCCAAGAATATTCTGGCGACGGCAGCCCATCACGGTGTGAATCGCCTGATCGAGAGCAAAACCGAACGCTTGAAAAACCGTCTGTTGGATCGGCTCAAGGGAGACTAGCCAGCGACCCGTATCGATGGCCGTCAGCGCGGCCATCGGCATGGAGCGGGTGATGGGAATCGAACCCACGTCATCAGCTTGGGAAGCTGAGGTTCTACCATTGAACTACACCCGCTGCGCGATCCAGTCTAGCTTTTGAGCCTTTGGCGGAGCAACGCCGCCGGCATTCACGGTGGTAAAAAGGCACCCGCCGCTACGGATAGGTGACGAATCGGGTCGCGGCTGACTAGACTGTAGGTAGTCCCCGCCGGATTGCTGCCCCATGAATTCTGAAAACCAGCTGCTCAATCAGGAGCTACATGCCCGCCCGGGTATCAACTTCTCTGTCCCCTCGTGCTGGATTCACGTGCTGCTGCAGCGACCGGATTCACAGGCCAGTCCGGAGCCCATGCTGCGCGACCTGCTGGGTCGGGAGCCCAGTTTTGAGTCGCCAGAATCCGGCGACCGCTATCGCTTTATGCAGGATGGATCACGGCTGCTCGGTCTGGAGCTGCATACGGAAAGCTATGCGCTGACCATGGTCGAGGCGGGCCAGGCGGACGCGCTGTTTTCCCGCCCGCTGAGCGAGCAGCTGTCAGCGCCGTTTCTGCAGCGCATGCATGAGGACCTGATCACGGGTCTGCGCATCGAGGTGGTCGACGTGAGCGTGCTGGCGGGTGAAGACGAATATCTTTGGGCGCAGCGGCAGCTGGACGGCGCCCAGCTGGTGGGTGGATGGATGTCCGACCGGCATGCGAGTGTCTGGACCGACTACCGGCCCGATGCAGACTGCCTGATTCGGGTGCTGGTGATTGGCCACCAACTCACGCCCGGACGTCTGGGGCGTTTGGTTCATCGTCTCAGTGATATTGATGACTATCGCATCATGGCGCAGCGGGGGCTGCCGGTGGCGCAGGGGCTGATGCGCGAATTGAACGAAGTGGAACCCCGTCTGGATGCGGTCATGGCTTTGCTGGCCCGTGAGCCAGGTGCTTCCCAGCAGGAGGAGTTGCTCACGGAGATCACCCGGATCTCGGCGCGGGTGGAGCATATGATTGCCCGCTCGGCCTATCGATTCTCTGCCTCCCGCGCCTATGCGGCCATTGTGGAGCAGCGCTTTAAGGCCGTGGGCGAGGAGGTGCAGCAGGGGCATCTGCGTCTGACCATTTTTCTGAAAAAGACTCTGGGCCCGGCCATGCGCACCTGTGAGGCGGCGGAACAGCGCGCGCAATCCATCGCGGAGCGAATCTCCCGTGCAGCCCACGTGCTCAACACCATGGTTGACCTGCAGAATAAGCGCCAGAACCAGTCCATTCTGCGTTCCATGGAGCAACAGGCGCGTATGCAGGTCACGCTGCAAATGGCGGTGGAAGGGCTGTCCATTGTTGCGATCAGCTACTACGGCACAGGGCTGGTGAACTATCTGCTTAAAAGCGCTGCGGCCCTTGGCTTGCCCGTCGATGCGGCGCTCTACACGGGGCTTTCCATCCCGCTGGTGGTGCTGGTGACCTGGTTCGGTGTGCGCCTGGCGAAGAAAAAATTGAAACTGCTGCGCTAGCCGGCAGGGTCAGTTCATGGTGTGCAGGCTGCGGGCCAGTAGCAGCAGGATGACCAGGGTGATGGCCCAGCCCATGATGACGCGGACGGTGGCGCGCCGCGCGCGCTCTTTCTCATAGAAGCGTCGGGGGCTGAAGCCGCGCAGAATTAGCACCAGTTTAGATGCCAGATTCAGGCACACAATATTCACGGCCAGCAGTAGGCCGGCACCATTGGCCCAATCCCATTGGCCCTGGCCGATGCAGATCCCCATGGCCGTTGCCGGCGGTAGCAGGGCGACCGCCACCATGACCCCGACGAGCGCACTGGAAACGCCGGAACTCATGGACAGGGCGCCCGCTGCGCCGG
>JABSSV010000402.1 GCA_013213875.1 Lysobacterales bacterium | reverse complement strand
CTGAACATGACACTGACGCGGGGTGGCGTATTCGATTCCGGAACACCCCTGGTCGAACGGATATCTGACTACGGGACCTTCGTTCTTCATTTCACGGACTGCAATAGCGGCACAATCAGCTACGACATCCCTGCAGCGGGTTTGGCCGGTGAGATTCCCATCCAGCGCGTTGTCGAAGACAACGCGGCCTTGTGCGAAGCCATGCAGGAAAACTAACAACACTTGCCTTGCGGCCGCTTCCTCCACCAGCAGCCCGCGGTCCCTTTCCAGACCCGTGGAGCCTCCGGCCCATTCATGATGGGCGATCCGGTAGCTCAGGGCCTTTTCTCGATATAGATCACCCGGTCCATCGGGAGCAGGCTATCGCGGGCTTTTGGCGCGTGCGATCACTGCTCGTGGGAACACGCCCGGGCGAATGTGGCCTGAGCGGCGTTCATTTGCCGCCGGGCTCGGCAAATTTGCTCACCCAGTCACGGACCTCACCGTACCAGTGCAGTGAGTTCGCTCTGCTGAGAATCCAATGGTTCTCATCCGGGTAATACACCAGACGCGACTCAACGCCCTTGGTTTGCAGGGTGCGGTACAGTTCAAAGCCCTGCCCGACCGGTACGCGCAGATCGTTCTGGCCGTGGATGATCAGACTGGGAGTCTTAAAGGACTCGGCGTAGTAATGCGGTGACTGTTCCCGATAGATCTCCGGATTCTCCCAATAGGGACCAAAGCGCTCCATATTGACTGCAAAGTCCGCCGACATCTGGGCATACAGGTCGTAAACCGCCGCGTGAATCACCAGCGCCTTAAAGGGGTGCTCTTTGCCGAGGATAATGCTGGAAAGATAACCGCCATAGCTACCGCCGGCAGCCACCATGCGGTCTTCATCGATAAACGCCTTTTCCGCCAAGAAATCGGCTGCGGCCATCACGTCTGCATAGGGCTTGGTGATCCAATCGGGGTTGATCGAATCAACGAAGTCCTGCCCAAATCCGGACGAGCCATGGAAGTTCGGCCATGCCGTGACATAACCCCAGGAGGCGAAGGTCTGGGCGTTCCAGCGGTAGTGGAAGTTGTCGCTGATCGCACCATGTGGGCCGCCGTGAATCAACATCATCAACGGGTATTCTTTGCGCGGATTAAATCCCGGCGGATAGTGCACCCACATCTGGATGTCGGCACCATCATGGCCCTTGTAGGTGACCGATTCATAGCTACCGGCATCCACGGCTGCCATGACTTCGTCATTAAATGCATCCAGACGATTAAAGTTACCGCTTTGCGTATTCACCGTGCCGATGCGCACCGGGTGTAACGCACTCTGCCGCTGGGCCACCAGCACACCATTTTCAGCCATGGACAAGGCGCCGTAGTCATTCTCTTTGGTGATGGGGCTAGGTGTACTGCCATCCAAAGGGATGCGGTAAACGCGACGGGTCGCTTGGTCATCGATGGTGCCATAGAAGCCGGTGCCGTCGGGCGCCCAAACCAGGCCACTCACACCGTAATCCCAGCCTTCCTGGTGCATCTGCATGTCACCGTCAGCCAGGGAATAAGTCATCAGTTTGGCCTGATCGCCATAGAAGCCTACGATGCGCTGGCGCGCGAATGCCAGCTGCTGACCATCAGGGGAGAACATGGGGCTGTAGTCGTTGGCGGGGTTATCCGAGGTGAGGTTGCGCGCTTTCTTATTGCCCAGCTCGACCAGGAAAACATCACCGTTGCTGTAAACCGCCCCCGGTGTACTGGTGGTCACGAAGGCCAGATGCTTGCCGTCGGGCGACACGTCGTAGTCCCCGGCCCCAGTGCCCGCAGGCATGAGCGCCAGACCCAGTGGTTCGGTCACGGGCTCGACCTCACCACCGGCCGCCGGAATACGAAACAGATGGTTTTCGCGATCTTCGTTCAGATAGTGATCGAAAAAGGAGTAGGGCATTTCGCTCCAGGTGAAGGCTGAGATATGGTCTTCCTTCTCGGCTTTCAGCCGATCCGCCATCTCTTCCCAGCTGTGCTGGGGCCAAACACTGGATATGAAGTAAAGATACTCGCCCTCCCAGCGCAGGGCGCTGACCCCCGTTGGCACATCGGTGAGCTTGCTTGCCTCGCCAGGACCCGCCGTAGGCAATAGATAAATCTGCCCAGCTTCGTCTTTATCACGCTTGCTGATAAACGCCAGTTGATCGCCTGCCGGTGAGAATACCGGCGAGGAAGCTGCGGAACCCTGGGCCGTGATGGGGCGTCTCGCACCAGTCCCATCATTGGCCAGCAACCACAATCGGGTTTCGGATTCGTTGTCCTCATCGTAGCTAGTCAGTGGCACGACCACCATCTCGCCATTGGGCGATACCACCGGGGCGCCGGCGCGCTCGAGCTCCCATAACACTTTGGCACTCAGGAGGGTTTTACCATCGTCAGCGAAGGCCGCTGAGGTCCCAATAAGCAGAACGATTAGTGAGAGCAGAATGCGCATCGCTGGATTCCTAATCTTTAAACGAGGCCAGAGTGTAATGCGGAAGCTCACGCTTTCGCTAGCCAGTGAAGCGCAGAGTGGACCGGAGTTATTACCGGTTGCTTTTAAGCACAAGGTGCACAGCAGGGCGCACGAACCAGGGCCCGCACCGCCCTTATTTCCTGCCCCTGCCCTACCGGGAGATGGCTTCCGGCGCCGGCACGCGGCCTGGCCTGCGTCTCATAATCCCGTGGCCTCCGCTAGGAAGACGGTCTGCGCTGCACGAGTGCGCGATTGATCTCGGCGATGTTCTTCGTGCCTAGCAGGGCCATGTTACGCCGCAGCTCATCGCGCAGAATCTCCAGGGCACGGCACGCGCCCGCCTCACCGCCGGCCGCCAGTCCATAGAGAAACGGCCGTGCAAAACCGACCGCCTTTGCGCCCAGCGCCAGGGCGATAAGAATGTCCGTTCCGCGCCGGACCCCACCATCAAGAATGACCTCGGCGTCACTGCCGATCGCTTCAACAATGGGCTCCAGGACGTGCACCGGCGCGGGTGACCGGTCCAGCTGACGACCACCGTGATTGGAAACCATAACGGCCTTAAAACCGAGATCAACCGCGTGCCGGGCATCGTCCGGACGCACCACGCCCTTGATCACCGCTGGCCCGCCCCACTCGCCAAGCAACCACTCCGCATCTTTCCAGTTGAAGCCGGCGTCGAACTGCTCGTTAACGAATTCCTGCAGCGATACGGCGGCGGTATCTTCTGACAGGTTGGCGTACCTGACCGCGGGGCGAATCAGATAGTCGAGCATCCATGCCGGGGCCATCATGGCGTGCCAGGCCTGTTTCAAACCGACCCTGGGTGGAATGGAAAAACCATTGCGCGGGTCCCGTTCGCGATTGCCCGCGACGGGAAAATCGACGGTCAGAATCAGCGCCCGGTAGCCAGCTTCCTTCGCCCGGTCGAGCATTTCCTTGACCAGCCCCCGGTCTTTCCAGACATACAGCTGGAACCACTTGGGACCCGTTGTTAGCGCAGAGATGTCTTCCATGGAAACCGATGACAGGGTGGACAGGGAGAAAATCGTTCCCACTTTATGCGCCGCCCTCGCCACGCCGCGCTCGCCGTCGGTATGGAAGAGCCGGTGTCCGGCCGCTGGCGAGGCGAAGAAGGGCACATGGATCTTCGCGCCGAGAAGCGTCGTCGACATATCAACGTCATCGGCACCCGACAAGACCTTGAACAGCAGGTCATAGTCGTTGAAGGCGTCACTGTTGCGGGCGAGCGTTACCTCATCATCAGCGCCGCCATCGATATAGTCGAAGACCATGCGATGCGCGCGTCGTTTCGCCGCGTGACGAAGCTCATCAATGTTCAGACACCGGTCGAGTTTGGCCATTATTTTTCCAGCGCAACGACGGTCTGCTTTTGCCTGCCAAGACCGTCAATAGCCAGTTCAATGCGGTCGCCAACGTTCAGATATTGCGGCGGGTTCTGACCCAGCCCGACGCCCGGCGGCGTGCCCGAAGAAATGATATCGCCGGGTTGCAGGCTCATGAACTGACTCAGGTAGCTGACGATAAATGCGGGACCAAAGACCATGGTCCGTGTATTGCCGTTCTGGTAGCGGTGGCCGTTCACCTCAAGCCACATATTGAGATTCAGGGGGTTTTCGATTTCGTCCCGGGTTACCAGCCAGGGACCGATCGGACCGAAGGTATCGCAGCCCTTGCCCTTATCCCACTGACTGCCCTTCTCAAGCTGGAAAGTACGTTCCGAGACATCGTTACAGATGCAGTAGCCGGCGATATGCTCGGCCGCCTCTTCCTCGGATACGTAGGATGTGTGCTTGCCAATGACGATGGCCAGTTCCACCTCCCAATCCAGCTTGTCGCTATTGCGCGGTTTAATGATGTCGTCATTGGGGCCGCAGATTGCGCTGGTCGCCTTGGTGAACATCTCCGGTTCCGGCGGTACAGACATGCCCGATTCCGCCGCGTGATCGGAATAATTGAGCCCGATGCACAGGAACTTGCCCACCTTGCCGACGCAAGGACCCAGGCGCACCTGCGGATCAACCATCGGCAGAGCCGTGCTGTCGAGCTGCTGCAGTTGGGCAATGGTCGCGTCCGACAGGGTGCTGCCGTCAATATCGGGCAGCTGGGCGGCCAGGCTGCGAATATTGCCGTCCTGGTCCATCAGTCCCGGCTTTTCTTCTCCAGCCGGGCCGTAGCGAAGTAGTTTCATTGATTCATCCCGCTTAGTTATTCATGGAGACAAAGCCGCCGTCGATGGGGAAGTTTGACCCCGTCACGAAAGCCGCTTCATCAGAGCAGAGGTAGGCCACCAGGGCAGCAATTTCGTCCGGCGTTCCCATGCGTCCGATGGGCTGCGTCCTGGACAGTTGATCGAACATCTCATCGCGGTTGTCCGGATAATTCTCTTCCAGATAGTTGTCGACGAAGGGCGTGTGTACGCGGCCCGGCGCGACGGCGTTGCATCGGATGCCGTGATGCACATAGTCCTTGGCCACCGAATAGGTCATGGTCAGCACCGCACCTTTGGTGGTGGAGTAGGCGAACCGATCAGCGATGCCCACGCTGGATGCGACCGATGCCATGTTCAGAATAGCGCCGCTTTTGCGCTTCTTCATGGCCGGGACAACAGCGGCCAGCATGTTATAGACACCCTTCACATTGACCGAGAGCAGCCGGTCCAGATCCGCCTCGCTGGTATTCTCGAGATTCCCGACATGCGCAATGCCCGCGT